>JAYTQP010000028.1:0-2446 GCA_043746675.1 Rhodospirillales bacterium
GGGGGGGCGGGTGGGGGGGGTGAGAGAGGGGCATCGTCAAGCCGCCGCCCGACTCCCCTTCGCCACCGGCGTCGGCTAAAGGTCGCACGTCAGATTTGGAGTTCGCTCATGGGTAGCGCCGTCCCGCCCGCCGAAACCGCCTGGCTACTGCGCCGGGTGGTGGGGTTCACCGACCTCGACCAGGCCGATATCGCCGCGATCCTGGAACAGGCGACCAGCCTGGCCGAAGGCGTGCTGGCGCCACTCGATCGCGCCGGCGACGTTATCGGCGCCAAGTGGGACGCCGGCGTGGTGACCATGCCGCCGGGCTACGACGCGGCGTTTCGTGCCTATGCCGATGCCGGCTGGATCGGGATTGCGGCGGACACCGCATTCGGTGGCCAGGGCCTGCCCGAGGTAATCGCGCTGGCGGCGTTCGAGCCGGTTTCGTCGGCCAATATGGGCTTCGGCCTGTGCCCGCTGCTGACCCAGGACGCGATCAAGGTGCTGAGCGTGCACGGCACCGCCGACCAGCAGGCGCGCCTGCTGCGGCCGATGATCGAAGGCCGCTGCACCGGCACGATGTGCCTGACCGAGCCGCAATCCGGCTCCGACCTGTCCGGCGTGCGGACCAAGGCAATGCCGCTCGCCGACGGCACCTACGCGATCTCCGGCCAGAAAATCTACATCACCTACGGCGAACACCAACTGACCGAGAATATCCTGCATCTGGTGCTGGCACGGCTGCCGGATGCGCCAGACGGCAGCGCCGGAATATCCCTGTTCGCGGTGCCGAAGCGGCGCGCCGACGGACAGGCCAACAACGTCGCCTGCCTGTCGATCGAACATAAGCTCGGCATCCACGCCAGCCCGACCTGCGTGATCGGCTTCGATGGGGCCATCGGCGAACTGGTTGGGCCGAAACATCGCGGCCTGGCCTGCATGTTCGCGATGATGAACGCCGCCCGGCTCGGGGTTGCGATGCAAGGCGTGGCGGTCGCCGAACGCGCCTTCCGCCGCGCCACCGCATTCGCCAATAATCGCATCCAAGGCGGTGCGGCGATCATCGAACACCCCGATGTGCGGCGGATGCTGCTGACCATGCGGGCGCTGGCGCTCGGCGGGCGGCTGCTAACGCTGTACGCCGCCAACTGCGCCGAACCGCGCGCCAGCCTGCTGATCCCGATCGCCAAATCCTGGTGCACCGACGCCGGGGTGGAAGCCGCCTCGCTCGGGGTGCAGGTGCATGGCGGCATGGGCTTCATCGAGGAAACCGGCGCCGCCCAACATCTGCGCGACGCCCGCATCACGCCGATCTATGAAGGCACCAACGGCATTCAGGCGATCACCCTGCTCCGCCGCGGCCTGCTGCGCGACCAAGGCATCGCGGTCGCGGCACTGCTCGACGAAATCCGCGACGACGCCCCTATCCTGGCCGCAGCGGTTGAAACCGCCCGCATTGCCGCCGACCATATGCGCCAGGCCGAAGCGCGCGCCGCCGAAGCCGGGGCCAGCGCCTTCCTGCAAATCCTCGGCACCCTGACATCAGGCTGGCTCTGCGCCAAACTGCTGGCCGAAGCCGACGCGCCGCCCGCCGCGCGCAGCGCCGCCGCCATCTTCCTCGATCAGATTCTGCCTCGCGTCAGCTTCCACGCGGCAACCTTGCGCACCACCCCGGCGTTGCTCGGGCACGGCGAAATCACCTGATCCCCCCCTCCACGGAGCCTGCCACCCATGCGCATCCTGCCCGTCCTGTTCAGCCCCATCCTGCTCAGCCTGGCCGCCCTGCCGCTGGCAGCCTGCCAAACCCTCGACCGCGAAACCGGCGCCTGCCCGATCGCGCCAGCCGCCCAAGCCGAAGAACGCCCCAAACCACCCGTGTCCGAACAAGAACAAATCTGGCAGCCCGGACACTGGGACTGGAATGGCACAAGCTACGCCTGGCGCCCCGGCATCTGGATGCAACGCACCGGCGGCACACTCTGGATGGACGGCCACTGGACCCGCGACCAAGTTCCCGCCCCGTGCTACTGGGTCCCACCGCATTGGGTGAATTGATTGGGGGCGGCAAGTAAGCAAGGCGAGGGCTCCGCCCCTCGACCCCGCAAGGGGGCCGTCGCCCCCTTGACCCCATCACTTTAAGGCAAGGGTTTCGGGTCATCGAAGAAGGGGGCCTACGCGGGTGTTGCAACACCTATGTAGGCCCCCTTCTTCGATGACCCGATGCTTCGCTTAAGTAACGGGTCAAGGGGCGACGGCCCCTTGCGGGTCCAGGGCAGCGCCCTGGCCTTACTTCCTCCCGCCCCCAACCAACCCACCCGACCGGTCAGGCCCGGACGCGGGCAAGGAACGTGTCGACGTCGGTATCCAGGGCGGTGAAGCGGCTGGTGAGGGTTGCGACGGCGGTTTTCATGGCGCTGGCGACGCGGCCGGTTTCTTGGGCGGCGTGGGCGACGGTTCCGACGGC
>JAYTQP010000029.1:0-15582 GCA_043746675.1 Rhodospirillales bacterium
TGCACCAGCAGGTCGGTGCCTCCCGACAAAACCTTGGCCAGCCCGCCGGCGTTCGCCAGCAGGCCCACGGCCTCACTGATCGTGCGCGGCGCTGCGTAAGACATTACAGACATGTTGGCTCCCGGATTGGCATCATCGCGACCATCCACGACGCCCCGAAATCGCGATGCTGCGCGAGCGGATGCGACTGGACTTGCTCCACGGTAGTCTACCCTGGCGATGCGGTCGAGGGGGGCGGGTGAAACTGGACTTTGCACGTCGCACCGCATCCGGATTAGGCTTCCACAAGATAATTTTGCGCATGCGTTTGAACGGGGCGATTGTCTTGTTGCAATGTAATTTGTTCGCTCGAAGGTCTGGTCGCATCCGGCGTTTCGCCATAGCCATCGCCATCGCCATGGCACTCGGCGTCGCGTTGCCGGCCTGGGCGCAAACCGTGCCGGTGCAAATCCCTGCCGGCTCGCCGTTGCAGCGCATCCTGCCACGCCCGCCGCCCGCGGTCGCCCCGGCTGCCCCGCCGCCGTCCGCCCCGCCGATCCGGGCGGCGACGCCCGGTGGCATCTACCCGGTTGACAGCGTTGGCATCGAGGGCGCCACGCTTTATCCGGCGGCCGAAATCAACGCCATCTTCGCCGGCCTGATCGGGCGGCCGACCGGCGCCGACCTCGCCGCCGCCGGCCAACGCCTGCTCGATCGCTACCGCGCCGACGGCTACCTGCTGACCACGGTCACGCCGGCTTACAGCGCCGCCAATCGTCGGCTGATCGTTCGCGTGGTCGAAGCCCGGATCGCCGAGGTCAGGCTCGATGGCGAGGTTGGCCCGGTGGCGGCGCAGATTCACCGCTTCCTCGATCATCTGGTGGCGGCCGGACCGATCCGGCAGGATGTGCTGGAACGCTGGCTGCTGCTGGCGCAGGATATTCCTGGGATCAGTCTGCAAGCCATCCTGCAACCCTCGGCCGGGGCGCCGGGCGCGCTAATTCTGGCCGCCAAGGTGGCGCGCCAGCCGTTCAGCGTGCTGGCGCTGGCGGGCAATCGCAACGCGGCGACCTTGGGGCCGGAAACCGGGCTGCTGGCGCTGTCGGCGAATAGTTTTTCCGCCTATGGCGAGCGCACCGAGGCCTCGCTGCTGCGCAGCTTCAACAACACCCAGATTTTCGGCCAGCTCGCCAGCGAGGTTTATCTCGGTGGTTCCGGGTTGAAATTGCGGGTGCAGGCTGGGTCCGGCAGCACCGATCCGTCCGGCGTGCTGCGCGGGCTGCAATATGAGGGCATCACCACCACCGCCGGCATCGGGCTGAGCTATCCGCTGATCCGCAGCCGGCAGCGGTCGCTGGCGGTGGGGTTCAACCTCGATCTGGCGGAATCTCAAATCGATGAGCAGGCGGCGCTGATCGGGCGGGACAATATCCGCGTGGTGCGGATGGTTGCCGACTATGCCGGCAGCGATGTCTGGCTCGGTGCTGGTTTTGGCGGGGTGAATACGCTGGGGCTGCGGCTGTCGCGCGGGGTGCCGGTGCTGGGGGCGACCCGCAATGGCGATCCGCTGGCGAGCCGGCCGGGGGAGCGCGGGGATTTCACCAAGGCCGGCATCGAGGCCAGCCGCAACCAGACCTTATGGCGCTTCGCGGCGGGAACCACGCTGGCACTGCAGACCAGCCTGGCCGGGCAAATCAGCGGCAGCGTGCTGCCGCCGGCGGAGAAATTCTTCCTCGGCGGCGACCGGCTGAACCGCGGCTACTACGCCGGCCAGGTGACCGGCGATACCGCGTTGGCCGCCAGTGCCGAGCTGCGGCTCGATACCAGCCTGACGACGACGCTGCTCGGTTCGGCAAAAACCCTTGGCGTCCAATATTATACCTTCTACGATTGGGGTGAGACGTGGGAGAACCAACGGGTCGATGCCAATCACCGGCTGGCGTCCTACGGGCTGGGGCTGCGGCTGCGCGCGGCGGCGGCCTATGAACTGGATCTGGAGGCGGTTGACCGATCGGTGCGCTACCCGCTTGGGCGGTCTTCCGGGGTGAGCGCGTTGCGCGCCCAGGGGCTGTATTGGCGCGTGCTGGTGCGCTATTGAACTCTGGCAAAGGAGACGGATCGTGCGTCAAAAAGACGGCGATTGTCTGAAATTTGAGCGAACATCACGGGCGATCCTGCTTGCCAGCACGGCGTTGCTGGTGGCCGGCGTGGCGCTGGCCGATCCGGCGCCGACGACCTTGCCGAAACTGTCCGGCGTGATCGCCGGCCGTGTCGCGGTGCAGCAAACCGGCGCGGCGAATTTGCAGGTAACCCAGAGCAGCGCCAGCGCGGTGGTGAACTGGCGCAGTTTTTCGGTCGGCAGCCAGGCCAAGGTTGTGTTTACCGATCCGACGCCGCACGCCATCACGATCAATCGCGTGGTCGGGCCGGACCCCTCGGTGATCGCCGGGCAGGTGCGTTCCAACGGGCGCTTGGTGCTGGTCAACCAGTCCGGCATCACGGTTGCCGGCGGCGCCAAGATCGACGCGCAAAGCCTGGTGCTGTCGGCGCCGGGCATCACGGAGGCCAATGCGCGCGCCGGCAAGCTGATCTTCGACCAGCCGGCGCGGGCCGGGGCAGGGGTGAGCAACGCCGGCACCTTGACCGTTGCGCAGACCGGGCTGGCCGCCCTGGTGGCGCCCAGCGTGGCCAATAGCGGGGTGATCCGGGCGCCGCTCGGCACGGTGGTGCTGGCAGGCGCCGAGGCACACACGGTCGATTTCTACGGCGACGGGTTGCTGTCGATCGACGTTACCCGGAAGGTTACCACCATCCCGGTCGGGTCGGATGGCAAATTCGTCACCCGCCTGGTTAGCAACAGCGGCACGATTGTCGCCCGGGGTGGCAGCGTTTTGCTGACCGCGGCGGCGGTTGAAGGGCTGGTGAGCGATCTGGTCAACGCCGACGGGCGGATCACCACATCGAGCGGTTCCGGCGGCGGGCGGATCGCCATCACCGCGGCCGCCGGCAATATCGTTGTGCCGGCCAGCGCGCGGATTTCCGCCAATGCGACCCGCAACGGCAATGGCGGCACGGTTCGCATCGTTGCCAGCAACGGCCGCACCAGCCAGGCCGGGCGGGTTGCCGCGCGCGGCGCCGGGCGCGGAAGGGGCGGTTCGGTCGAGGTATCCGGCGATCAACTGGTGCTGGGCGGGGCGATCGACGTTAGCGCGCCATCCGGCCAGGCCGGTTCGATCCTGCTCGATCCGGTGGACATTGTCGTGACCACCGTGGCGTCCACCTGCGTTGTCGCTGGTTGCCCGACGGTGCTCGTGCCCAGCGCGCTGCAGGCGATGTCGGGCAATGTCACCATTGCCGCGACCGGCAATGTCACCATCGCCAGCCCGCTGGATTTCACCGTGCCCGGCAGCGCGCAGTCGGTCAGCCTGACCGCCGGCGGCGGCATCGCGGTCAACGCGGCGATTACCCTGGTGGATAATTTCTACCGTCTTTCCATGCGGGCCGCGACCGGTGCGATCACCCTGGCGGCGACCATCAACCCCGGCGCCAGCGGAACGCTCGACCTGTCCGCCGGCGGTGGCATCAGCCAAAGCTTTGGTTCGATCATCGCCGGTAGCCTGCTGAGCAGTGGCGGCGTTACCGGCGCGGTCACGCTGCTGCAACCCGGCAACCAGATCGGGACGCTGGGGAATTTCAGCACGTCCGGCGGGTTCCGGCTGTCCGACATCACCGGCCTGAGCCAGACCGGCACGCTGACCGCGCATGACGCCCTTCTGTCGGTTGTCCAAGGTCTTACCATCGGCGGCAGCATCATTGTTGCCGACACGCTCGCGCTGGCGCAGGGCGGCGCCTTCTTCCTTACCGGCAGTGCCGCGCTGCAACCCGGGATCGTGCTGGCGGCCAACGCGACGATCCAGGCCAGCCGGCTGGGGCTTTATGCGATCGATCGCAATCGGATCACCGCGATCAGCGAAGACCCGACTGCGCGCATCATCGGCAATAACGCCGGCGGCGCCGTGGTGACCGGCAATATTTATTCAGGCAATGTGAAGTTGACCGGCGCCAACAATGCCATCGCCGCGCTGGACGGGTTCAGCCTGTTCGCCGGCGGGGCGTTGGCACTGCGCAGCGGCACGCTGCTGACGATCAGCGCGCCGTTGCTGGCGCCGAACGTTGCCATCGTTACCCAGCCGGCGAGCGGCACGGCGGTGGTGCCGGGGATTGCCATCGGCAGCGATATCATCGTGCCGGGCGTGCTGTCGCTGATCAGCAACGGCTCCATCGTGCGCAGTGGCGGGGTGCTGACGGTTGGCGCGCTGACCGGCAGCGCCATCCATCTGGCGGATTTCGGACTGGCGTCGAGCATCGGCGTCCTCGGCGATTTCGCGGTTAGCGGCAGCGTGCTGCTGGTCGATAACGCCATCCCGCTGACCATCCAGGGCACGGTGCGGACCGAGTTTTTCACCATCGCGGCAACCGGATCGCTGGTGCTGGCTGGCAATATCGTCACGCTCGGCGTTTCGCGCTCGCAATCCACCGGCGGGGTTGCCGATGGCGCCGGCAGCACCCTGTCGGTGCTGGCGGACGCGCAGGGCAATGCTGGTTTCGCGCAGATCGGGGTGTCCAGCATTCTGCCGTTGAACGGCACCATCGCCACGGTGCGGATCCAATTGCCGTCCGTGGGTGGTTCGATCACGCTGAACAATCTTTCGGCGCCGTCGGCCGATCTGGTGGTGTTCAACCCGGTCGGCACGATCAGCGGCAATGCCAATGTCGGCGGGCTGCTTGTGGTTGGACGCAGCGGCGGCACCGACTTGTCCGGGAGTATTGGCACCGCCACCACGCCGACCGCGACCACCACCACGACCAGCCTTTCAGAGCCGGATGACAGCTACCGGATGAACGCCTGCACGGTGCGGTCGGTCACCTGTCGTTACGGGCCGGTGACCGAAGCGCCGCCGACCAGCGGCCTGGTGGGCGGTGTTCTGCAGCCGATCGGGGTGAAGCCGGGCGAAATTCGGGTGCCGCTGCCGGGTAACGCGGGATTACAATCGGGGCCTGGCGGCAGCTGAGGGTCCGTCCGGCGGGCGCGACGTTCAGCGGTATTACGACGTCAATTCGATCGTCGGGATTTCGCGGAACTCGGTGTCTTCGGCGCTGCCGTCTTCGTGCACCAGCATGGCCATGATGCCGGGCGCGGAAAGGCAGGCCATGCCGATATGCCAGATGCCGACGGCGTAGCTGATGCCGATATCGCCGGCGACGATGAAGCTGCGAGCCTGCGACAGGTTCGGGCCGGCGTCGCCGCCGGGGGCGACGAAAATCAGCGCCCGCAGGCCGCCCATCGGCACGAAGGCCTGGGTGGAATGACAATGCCGTTCCATCAGGCTGACCCGGCAGGGCAAGGTGGCCAGCGGCGGGCGCACCAGCGCCAGGTTGGCCCGGGCGGAAGGGCGCAAATTCGTGATCGGGGCGGCGAAATTAACCCGCTTCACGTCGGGCGGGATGCTGATCAGGGCGCCGAAGGGGATGAAGGCGGCCGCCGTGATCGGTTCGGTTTTGAAATGTTTCACCGCGCGCCGACCGGCCTGGCGTAGGGCGAGCGCATACGTTTGAGAAAGCGGCCATTGCCAGCCGGCGCGGTCACAAGCCCGCTCTCGCACACCACTGCACCGCGCAGGATGGTCATCACCGGCCAACCGGTTACCGCCATGCCCTCGTAAGGCGTGTAGTCGGCGCCATGATGCAGGATTTCCTGGCGGATGGTCTCGCGCCGGTTCGGGTCCCACAAGACCAGATCGGCATCGAAGCCCACCCCGATCGAACCTTTCTGCGGATAAAGCCCATACATCTTGGCATGGTTGGTGCTGGTCAAGGCGACGAATTCGTTCACCGTGATGCGGCCTTCGACCACCCCCTTGGAATACAGGATCGGCAGCCGCGTTTCCACCCCGGGGATGCCGTTCGGCACCCATTTGAACGAGGTGCGCGCCTTCGGGCTGAGCTTGCCGCCATCGCCTTCGTACATGAAGGGGCAATGATCGGACGAGAAGGTTTGGAACACGCCGCTGCGAATGCCTTCCCAGATCGCTTCCCACGATGCCGCATCGCGCGGCGGCGGCGAACAGACGTATTTGCCGCCTGATACATCCATGTTGAGGCCCTTCATATCGTCGGCGGTCAGCGCGATATATTGCGGGCAGGTTTCGCCATACACTTTCAGCCCGCGCTGCTGCGCCCAGCGCACCTGCTCCATCGCCTCGCGGCCGGAGATATGCACGATCATGATCGGCACATCGATCAGTTCGCCGTGGCTGATGGCGCGATGGGTGGCTTCGCGTTCCACCAGTTCGGGCCGCGAAACGCCGTGGTAGTAGGGCGCGGTTTTGCCCTGGCGTTCGAGCCGCTCGGTCATGAACTTGATACTGTCATAACCTTCGGCATGCACCATCACCAGCGCCCCGCAGGATCGCGCGCAGTCGAACACATCGAGCAACTGCCGGTCGTTCAGCACCATGTCGTCATAGGTCATGAACACCTTGAACGAGGTATAGCCATCCTCGATCAGCGCCGGCAGTTCCTGCCCAAGCACGGAGGGCGAGGGGTCGGTGATGATCAGATGGAAGCCGTAATCGCACAGTGCGCGGCCGTCGGCCTCGGCATGGTAGTCCGTCACCACCTTGCGCAGCGATGCGCCGCGCGGTTGCAGGGCGAACGGCAACAAGGTGGTGTTGCCGCCGGCCAGCGCGGAGCGGGTGCCGGAGACGAAATCATCCGCCATCCGCGCCGCACCTTCCGGGTTTTGCGCGATATGCACATGGCTGTCGATGCCGCCGGGCATTACCAGCAGCCCGCCGGCATCGATGGTTTTCGCGCCGGTCAGCCGTTCGGCGATCGCGACGATCTTGCCGTCGCGAATGCCGACATCGGCGCGGACCGTATCGGCGGCGGTTACCACCGTGCCGCCGGCAATTATCAGATCATAGTCGGGCATCGCAGTCTCCTAACTGGGGGCGAAGCCGGCGAAGCTGCCGGTGTAGGGCTTGGTGCGCGGGCTGGCATAGCCGCCGCGCTTGGAGGTGCGCAGGCCGATGCGCACCAGCGCCTCGGCGAAGGCGACCGCGGCGGCCACGCCGTCGATCACCGGAATATCGTGCCGCAGTGACAGCCGGGCCGCCAGCGCCGCCATCCCGGCGCAGCCAAGCACGATCGCCTCGGCGCGGTCTTCGGCGATTGCCGCCTCGATCTGGGCGGAAATCCGAGCGGTGGCGTCGGAGGCCGGATTGTCCAGCTCCAGCACCGGAATTTCGGCCGCCCGCACCCGCGCACAGCGGGTCGCCAGCCCGTAGCGCACCAGATTATGCGCAATTGCTGGCACCGAGCGGCCGAGCGTGGTGATCACGCTGAACGTGCCGGCCACCAGGCTGGCGGCATGAAATGCGGCTTCGCCGATGCCGATCACCGGGGCCGCCGCCAGGCTGCGCGCGGCATCCAGCCCGGTATCGTCGAAGCAGGCGATGATGTGGGCGTCGGCATCGGCGGCCGCGGCAATGCAGGCCAGCATCCCCGGCACGGCGAAGGCTTCGTCGTAATAGCCCTCGATCGAAACCGGCCCCATCGCCGGCTGGCTGGCGGTGATCTGGCAGCCGGCGGATGCCGCCGCGCGGGCGGCGGCGGCGATGCCATCGGTCATCGCCTGGGTGGTGTTGGGGTTAACGATGTGCAGGCGCATCGGATCAGAGCATTCCCTTCCCGGCATCCGATCCGCGGGCGGCCTGCCGGCGCTGCAACGCCTGGATGGCGAACAGGCCGGCGAAAATAGCGATGAAGGAGACCGCCGACGTGATCGTGCCGAGCGCATAGATATCAGGCTTTGTCACCGTCGTCGTCAGCCCCTGCAATTCCAGCGGCAGGGTGTTCACCGCGCCGATCGCCTGGCTCGACCGTGCCAATTCGTCCCAGGACAGGGTGAAGCCGAACAGCCCGATGCCGACCACGCTCGGCAAAATGATCGGCAGCACCACGAAGCGAAAACTCTGCCACGGCGTCGCCCCCAGATCGCGTGCGGCTTCTTCCAGCCGCGCATCGAAGCGGTTGAAAATGGCGAACATGATCAGCAGCCCGAACGGCAAGGTCCAGGTCAGATGGGCGCCGAGGCCGGAGGTGTAGAGCCCCATGCCGGTGGTCCAGTCGTCAAACCCGAAGCTGTGCACGGCGTCGTCGAGCAGGCGGAATTCCAGCGCGATGCCGAGCGAGGTGATGATCGACGGCACGATCAGGCTGGCGATGGCGGTATAGAACAGCAATCCAGATCCAAGGAAGCGCCGGCGGAAGGCCATCCCGGCGGCGACCGACAGCACCACGGTCAGCACCATCACCAGCAGCCCGAGCCGGAGCGAACGCAGGAAGGCGGCGCCGATATCGACGATGCCGCCGCCGGCGAATAACTTGGCGAACCAAATCAGCGAGACCCCGCGCATCGGAAACGTCAGCCCGCCGTCCGGCCCCTGGAACGACAGCAGGAAGATCGCCAGCATCGGCCCATACAGGAACGCCACATAAAGCGCGAAGAACGCGGCAAGAAAATAGAACGCAAGCGGTCGGCCCTCCCGCATGGTTAAAGTTCCTTCCGGATATCGACCAGCCGGGACAACGCGGTGATGATGAGGAAGGTAACCCCGAGCAGGATCACCGCATTGGCGGCGGCGGCCGGAAATTGCAGCGCATTCAGCCGGACCTCGATGATTTTTCCGGCCGAGGCGATCTGCTCGCCGCCCATCACCCCGATGGTAACGAAATCCCCCATCACGATCGTGATCACGAAGATAGATCCGATCACAATCCCCGGCTTGGCCAGCGGCACGATCACATTCCACAAGGTCTGCCACCCCGTCGCCCCGGCATCGTAAGCCGCCTCCACCAGCCGCCGATCGATCCGGATCATCGAATTGAAAATCGGCACCACCATGAAGAAGGTGAACAAATGCACCAGCGCCAGCACGACGGCGAATTCGGAAAACAGCAGCCATTCCAACGGCGCGTCGATCACGCCGAGCCCGAGCAGCCCGCGATTGACCAGACCGTTGCGGCCGAGCAGTGGAATCCAGGCGATCATGCGGATCACGTTGGAGGTCCAGAACGGAATGGTGCACAGCAGCGACAGCACGATCTGCCAGGTTTTGCTGCGCACCTGAAACGCCAGGAAATATGCGACGGTGAAGCCGATCAGCAGAGTCAGCAGCCAGACCAGAAAGCAGAGTTTGATGGTTTCCAGGTAGGTTTTCAGGATGGTGCAAAATTCCGGCAACCGCACCAGGCAGCCCTCGAAGGTGTCGGTATAGCCGCGCGTGGTGAAGGTCGGGATCATCTCGTATTCGTTGTAATCCCAGAAACTGACGGTGATCACGAAGGCCAGCGGCAGTAGGAAGAACAGGGCGAACACCAGCATCATCGGTCCGGCCTGCAACCACGCCACCAATGACGCGAAACGGTTTTTCATGCCAATTCCAGGAATGCGCGCGGATGGCGCCGCCACCCGCGCAATTCGATCAGGCCGCGATGAACTCGTTCCATTTACGAACCATGTAGTCGTTCTCGTCCATCACCGCGTTCCAGCAGGCGACATTTCCCATGCGGTCGTCGTACGATCCGCCATCCCGCGTCGCGCCGGCCTTTTCCAGCACGCCGCCATCCGGGCCCTTGATGTCCTGGCTGGCCGGCTTGCCCTCCATCCAGTAGGCCCATTCATAGGGCGCCATGTTGGCCTTGGCGGTGGACAGAACAGCCGCGTAATAGCCCTGCCGGTTCAGATACGCCCCGGCCCAGCCTGACAGGAACCAGTTGACGAATTCATAGGCCAGATCGAGCTTCTTGCCGCTGACCGCCTTGGAGACGCAAAAGCCCGACGCCCAGGACCGATAGCCTTCCTTGAGCGGCTGGAACACGCACGGCACCCCCATTGAGCGCACCTTGGTGACCGCCGGCGACCACATCGACTGGATCACCGTCTCGCCGGAAGCCATCAGGTTCACGGATTCGTTGAAATCCTTCCAAAAGGCTCGGAACTGGCCGGCCTTCTTCGCCTCCGTCATGATTTTCATGGTCAGGTCGATCTCGGCCCGGGTCATGTTGCCCTTGTCGGCGTATTTATGCTGGCCGCTGGCTTCCACCACCATGGCCGCATCCATGATGCCGATCGAGGGGATGTTGAGGATCGCCGCCTTGCCCTTGAATTGCGGGTTCAGCAGTTCGGACCATGACAGGATCGGCCGCTTGATCAGATCGGGCCGGATGCCGAGCGTGTCGGCGTTATAGACCGTCGGGATCAGGGTTATCCATTCGGTCGGCGTGCTGGCGAATTTGTGGGATTTGGCACCATCGAGATACAGCACCTTCCACGGCGCAGTGCCCTGGCTGCCGATCTTCTTGCCATTGGGCAGTTCGCCCTTGGTAAAGACCGGGGTTATATTGTCGAATTCTTTGATCCTGCGGGCATCGAGCGGCAGGATGTTGCCGGATGGCACCAGTTTTTTCAGCGAGAAATACTCGGTATCCAGCACATCGAACGAATTCGGCTGGGTTACCACCCGCTTGGTCACGTCGTCGGTGGTGGCGGTGATGTATTCGATCTTGATTCCGGTATCGGCGAAACATTTCTTGGAAATATCGTCACCCTCATTCACCGCGGTGCCGAGATAGCGCAGCACTTTCGGCTCCTGCGCCATGATGTACGGAAACCCGGTAATCGCGCCGGAGCCGACTGCGGCACCGGCCAGGCCGACGCCAGATTTCAGCAGCGCACGGCGGTAGAGTTTGGGTGCTTTCATGTTCGATAGGCTCCTTCGAGGAAGTGATAAGTTAGCGGAGTGGGTGCACGGCATCGGTGTCCCAGGTTGCCAGCACGGCGGCGCCGATACGGAGCGGTGCGGCATCGAAGACGGCCTCCTGGATTTGCGCGGTCAGTTCGATCCCGTCTTCGGTGGCGAGCGCAATTTCGACGAAACTGCCCTGGTATTCGATTTCGCTGATCGTGCCATGCAGCACTGGCCCCATGGCCGGCGTTCCGGCCGGCAACAGCCGCAACCGGTCGGCGCGCACCGCGATCCGCCGCCCGTCGATGGCGATCACGTTATGCCCGCCGATGAAGCGGGCGACGAATTCGCTGTTGGGTGCATTGAAGATGGCGCGCGGGGTGTCCGCCTGCTCGATCCGTCCGCCGTTCATCACTACCACCAGATCGGCCAGCGCCATCGCTTCTTCCTGGCTGTGGGTGACATGGATGAAGGTGATGCCGAGGCTGCGTTGCAGGCGGCGCAGTTCGGCGCGCATGCGGATACGCAGAAATGGATCGAGCGCCGACAGCGGTTCATCGAGCAGCAGGATCTGCGGTTCGGTGATCAAGGCGCGCGCCAGCGCCACCCGCTGCTGCTGACCGCCGGACAACTGCGCCGGCAGCCGGGCCGCATAAGTTTCCATCGCCACCAGCGCCAGTAGCTCCAGCGCCCTTGCGTGGCGAACCGGCTTGCCCACGCCGCGCATTTTCAAGGCGAAGGCAACGTTGTCGAGCACACTGAGATGCGGAAACAGCGCGTAGGACTGGAACATCATCGCGCTGCCGCGGCGTGCCGGGGCGAGGTCGGTCACGTTGGCGGCGCCGAGGATAATATCGCCGTCGCTGGCCGCTTCGTGGCCGGCGATCATCCGCAACGTGGTAGTTTTGCCGCAGCCGGAGGGACCGAGCAGGCAGCAATAGGTGCCGGGCGGAATACGCAAATCGATGCCATCCACCGCCACCGAGGCGCCGAAGCGTTTGGTCAACCGGACCAGTTCCAGCGCCGCACCCAACGCCATTGCCCGTTATTCTCCAACTGGATGAGCGATGGTAAGCAAAGGGCATGCCATGCCGACGTTGCACTGCAACGGGGCGGTTGCAGCGCAGTCTGCCTAGAATCACGCCAATGCCCGCCGGAGTGCTGCCTTGATGCTATGCAGTTGGGGCAATCCAGCACGATCCGCCCGATGCCGCCGTGCTGTTCGATCCGGGTGCCGTAGCGCGCGGACCGTTCCGACTTGAATTTGTCGAGGCGGTAGAAAATCGGCCGTCCGCGATAGAATTTGGTCCTGCGCAGCACGCGCGGGCCCTACCCGATCACCGTATGCGTCCCGGCATCGATCACGACGTGGCTGAAATCCTCCAGAATGAGGACGACGATGGTTTTGTCGGGGCCATGCTGTGCTCCCATGGCGCTTGCGTCCGGGCGGTCGCTGTTTCAAGCTCGGCGCATCGCCCACCGGAGACGCAGCATGCCCCACGACGGTCACGACCACACCCATCCGCACGGCGCCCCAGGCCACGAAACGCCTGCCACGGTGGACTGGAAACATAACGGCGTAAAGGTGATCCCGGGCGATCAGCTCGACGCCAACACCGCGCAAACGCCGGGCATGAACCGGGCGGCGGCGATCAACCTGGCCCGCGTGGGGGCGCAGAAAATCTGGGCCGGCACGGTGCATATCCACGCCAACGCCAAAACCGGCGCCCACCATCACGGCGCGCTGGAAAGCGTGATCTATGTGATCAAAGGCCAGGCCCGCATGCGCTGGGGCGAAAGCCTTGAATTTGTCGCTGAAGCCAAGGCGGGCGACTTCATCTTCATCCCGCCTTACGTGCCGCACCAGGAAATCAACGCCTCACCCACCGAAACGCTGGAATGCGTGCTGGTGCGCAGCGACAACGAGGCGGTGGTGGTGAATTTGGAAATCGAGCCGGTGGAAAAGCCGGAAGAAGTGCTGTGGATCGATCCGATCCACAAAGCCTGAACGCGGCACAAACAGGATGCCGTTCAGGGTTTTTCGGAGATCGGCAATGCGGGGGCGCCCGCGGCGGTGAAGCGATAGAGCAAATGCGGGCGGAGCGGCGAGCCGATCGGCAGGCGGGGGTGATCGAAGCTGGCGGCGGCGTCCGGGGTCATGCCGAGCCGATGCATGACGGCGAGCGAGCGGGTGTTGGTGGTGGCGGTGATGGCGACGATCGCGTGCAGGCCGCAGCGATCGAAGCCATCCTGCAAGGCGGCTTTGGCGGCTTCGGTGGCGTAGCCGCGCCCCCACCACGTGCTGCCGAGGCGCCAGCCGATTTCGACCGCTGGGGCGGGCGGCATTTCGGATTGCAGCCGGAACAGACCAACCGCCCCGATCAGCGGGGAAACCCGACCGGCGGCTTCAACCGCCCAGAAACCGAAGCCGTGCCGGCCCCAATGCACGATCTGGCGGGCAATCCAGGCATCGGAGGCGGCGCGGTCGAGCGTGCCGCCGAGGGTCGCCATGGTTTGCGGGTCGGCATGAATTTCGGCCATGCGGGCGAAATCATCGTCCCACCAGGGGCGCAGCAGCAGACGTTCGGTGGCGATCATGCCGCGCGTGCTGCCAGCGCGCGGGTGCGGCGCAACCGGGCGATCGGATCGTTGGTTTCGTTCATCCGGCGCTCATCGGGAGTAAGGATGCCATCGAGCACTGCAAACCGCTACGGCGTTTGCAGCAGCCGATCGGCCTGGGCGTCCAACTGGTGGGCGCCGGCGTTCAGGGTCTCGACCTGCGCATCCAGCGTTCCCAGCCGCGATTGCAGCCCATCCAGTGCGGTGCCGAGGGTGCCGATCTGGCCTTGCAGGGCGCCCATTTGCTGCCGCCAGGTGGCGACCGCGGCACCTTGCCGCGCCAAGGCGGCATCCAGCGCCGCCAGCGCATTGCGCAACCGGCCCTGCGCCGCGCCATCGGGCGGAACGGCGCCGGGAAAGCGAATAATTTCGGCGGAACGGATTTCGGGCATGCAAATCTCCAGCGGGCGGTAATACCTTAAGAAAGCATGAATTGCGCTGAAAATCTACCTGAAAATTAAAAAAGCGACGAAATTTTAACCCGAGATGGCCGGCTCCGGCTTGGCCGGCTGGGCGTCGCGTCGCAGCCGTTTTTCGCCCAAGAACAGCAAGATCGGCGCCGCAATGAAGATTGAAGATGAGGTTCCGACGATGATCCCATACAGCATGCACCAGGCGAAGCCCGACAAGGTCGAGCCGCCGAACAAGGCCAGCGGCAGGCTGGCCAGGAATACCGTCATCGAGGTGCCCAGGGTTCGCCCGAGGGTTTCGTTGATCGACAGGTCGATCAGATCACGCAGCGGCATGGTTTTGTATTTGCGCAGGTTTTCCCGCATCCGGTCATAGACCACCACCTTGTCGTTGGTGGAATAGCCGAGAATGGTCAGCAGCGCGCCGATCATCACCAGATCGAAATCCAGCCGGGTCAGCGCCAAGAAGCCGATTGCCTTGGTCAGATCGAGGATCAGGGTCACCACCGCGCCGACGGCGAACTGCCATTCGAAGCGGAACCAGATATAGGCCAGGATCATCAGCAGGCTGAAGCCGAGCGCCATCATGCCGTCGCGAAACAATTCGGCCGAAACCGAGGCGCCGACGGCATCGGTGCGCACGATGCGGGCGCCGGGCTGCGCGGCCTCGATGGCGGCGCGCACTTTGGTGACCACGATCTGGGTGGCCGCCTCGGTGGGCTGCGCGCCGAGCCGGATGGCCACCGTTTGGTTGTCGCCGAACCGTTGCACGCCTTCGGTGCGCAGGCCCTGCGCGCCCAGCGCGTCGCGGATCTTGGCGATATCGGCCGGGGCGGCGGTTTTCGCCTCCATGATGATGCCGCCCTTGAAGTCGATTCCGAGCGACAGGCCGGGGTAGAAGAACAGCGCCACCGAGGCGATCGACAGCACCGCCGAAACCGCGAGCCCGAGGAAACGGCCGCGCATGTAGTGGTAGTTCAGATTGTCCGGCACCAGCCGGAACATCGGGCGGATGAACATCGAGGGTTTCCTAAACCGGCAGCGCGCTGGGGCGGGTGGCGGCATACCAGCGCACCATGAACAGCCGCGCCAGCATGGTGGCGGTGAACAGCGAGGTGACGATGCCGACCGTGATGGTGACCGCGAAGCCGCGCACCGGCCCGACCCCGAAGGCGAACAGCATCACGTGCGCCAGAAACGCGGT
Source organism: Rhodospirillales bacterium (assembly GCA_043746675.1). GTDB lineage: Bacteria > Pseudomonadota > Alphaproteobacteria > Acetobacterales > Acetobacteraceae > CAITOL01. The sequence goes on from JAYTQP010000029.1 coordinate 15,024, forward strand.
GGCATTGCTGTCGATGATGGTCGAAAACGCCCGCTGAAAGCCGACATCCATGGCGTTCAGCGGGCTGCGGCCGTTGCGCACTTCCTCGCGGATGCGTTCATTGATCAGGATGTTGGCGTCCACCGCCATGCCGAGGGTGAGCAGGATGCCGGCCATCCCGGGCAAGGTGAGGGTGGCGCCGAGCAGCGACAGGATGGCCGCCATCAGCACCAGGTTGGCGACCAGGGCGACGTTGGCAAACCAGCCGAACAATCCATAAAACAGCGCCATGAAGATCATCACCAGCACGAAGCCGACGCCGAGCGCGATGGCGCCCGCACGGATCGCGTCCGCCCCCAGTTCGGGCCCGACCGAGCGTTCTTCCACCACCGTCAACGGCGCCGGCAGGGCGCCGGCGCGCAGCAATACGGCCAGATCGGTGGCCGAGGCGGCGGTGAAGCTGCCGCTGATCTGCCCGCGTCCGCCGGTGATCGGCTCGCGGATCACTGGCGCGCTGATCACCTTGTCGTCGAGCACGATAGCGAAGGGGTGGCCGACATTGGCGCGGCTGATGTCGGCG
>JAYTQP010000030.1:0-15215 GCA_043746675.1 Rhodospirillales bacterium
GAGCTTCTCCAGGTCTTCCTCAACCCGCGCCCGCTTGCGCATGCCGGCGGTATCGACGATCTCGATAATCTGGCCGTCCGGCGCGGTCAGCCGGCTGGCCACCGCATCGCGGGTCAGCCCCGGCTCCGGCCCAGTGATCATCCGTTCCTCGCCCAGCAGCCGGTTGAGCAAGGTGGATTTGCCGGCATTCGGGCGGCCGACGATGGCGAGCTTCAGCGGCGTGACCGGTTCGCTTATTGCATCCGGTGGCGGCACCCGGTCGGCGATTTCGCCCATCAACTGGGCGATCCCCTCGCCGTGTTCGGCGGACACCGCGATCGGTTCGCCGAGGCCGAGTTCGAACGCCTCCAGCGCCACCTGAGTGCCGGCGCGGCCCTCGGCCTTGTTCACCACCACCAGGATCGGCTTGCCCTGGCGCCGCAACCAGTCGGCGAAATGATGATCCGCCGGGGTGATGCCGGATCGGCCATCGACCGCGAACAGCACCAGATCGGCAGTCGAGACCGCCGATTCCGACGATGCCCGCATGCGGCCATACAAAGCCTCCGGCGCGCTTTCCTCCAGCCCGGCGGTATCGACCAGTTGCACCAGCCGCCCGCGCAGCATTGCCTCGGCTTCTTTGCGGTCCCGGGTCACGCCGGGCGTATCGGCGACGATGGCGGTGCGCCGCCCGACGAGGCGGTTGAACAAAGTGGATTTGCCGACGTTCGGCCGCCCGGCGATCACCACCACCGGCAGACGCCCCGTTGGGGTGGTGGCCGCAGGGGTGGTGGCTTCCATCTAGCGCAGGGCCGTCAGGGTTGCGTCGTCGGTAACCAGGTAAACCGTGCCGCCGGCGACCACCGGGGCGACCGAAATCGCGCCAGATAAAGCCTGTTTGCCGAGGATTTCGCCGCTGTAGGGGCTCAATGCCAGCGCCTCGCCAGTGTTGCTGGCCACGATCAGGCGGTCGCCGACCAGCACCGGGCCGGTCCAATGGATCGGGTCGGTGCGCTTTTCCAGGTTCCCGAACACCGGCAGCGCCGTGGTCCAGGCGGCCAGACCTTCATTGCGCGAAATCGCCGCCACCACGCTGTCGCTGGTCAGCACGAACAGCCAGTTGCCGGCCACCCAGGGAGTTTCGGTGGAAGCGATTTCACGCTCCCACAGCCGCCGGCCAGACCGCAAATCGATGCTGACCAACTGGCGTCCAAGCCCGGCGGCAATTACCTGGCCGTCTTTGATAACCGGCATGCCGGTGATGGCGGAAAACTCCGAAATCGAAGTGCGCCCCTGCGACACCGCCAGGCTGTCCAACCAGGCGACCGAGCCGGTGGCGGCCCGCAACGCCACCAGATCGCCCGAGCCGAAGCCGGCGACCACGGTTTCATCGGCGAACGCCGGCGCCGGCACGCCGAGCAAGGCGGTTTCCGCAATCATCGCCTGATGCGTCCAGAGTTTGGTGCCGTCCTTCATCGACAAGGCCACGATCTGGCTGTCGATGGTCGCGACATAAATTCGGCCACCGCCGATCGTCGGCGCCGAGCGGGCGGCGTTCGGCAGCTTGATGCGCCACTTCACCTTGCCGCTGGTCGGATCGATCGCCAGCAGATCGGCGCGTCCGGTGGCGGCAAACAGCATGTCCGCGTCAACCGACAGGCCGCCGCCGATATTGGTGCTGCGGTCATCGGGTTCGGCGGTGTCGAGCGTCCATAAGGATTGCCCGGTGGTCGCGTCGAAGGCAGCGACGCCGGCATCGCTGTCCATGGTGAAAATACGGCCGGCGGAAATCACCGGCTGGGCGGTGATTTTAGCCCGATAGCCGGCGCTGGCGCCGATCCGCGCCGTCCATGCCGTGCTCAGGGTGGCAGCGGCGGCGGGATGTTCGCCATCGTGGTCGGCCCGGCCACCCGGCTGCGGCCAGTCGGCATTGACCACCGGTGGCGGCAAGGTGACTTTCAGCCTGCCCGTCGTGTCGGCCTTCAACGGATCGCGCGCAACAAACAGGGTGTGCCGAACGCCGGGCAGCGCTGGCTTGTCGGCGCCAAACCATAGCTCCGACAGGCCGCAGCCGCCGAGCGGCAGCAGGATCACCAGCAGCCTTGCCACCCGCCACATAGCCCGCGACCGGTTATCGAAAATCCGCATGCTCACGCCTTTTTGCATCGTTTCAACTGCCAAGCTGCGCCAGCAGGCCGTTGGCCCGACCGCGCACGCCCTGCGGCGCGGTAACATCCTGCGCCACCCGCTTGAAGATAACCCGCGCCGCCGCAGGGTCGCCACGGCGCATGGCGAGCAGCCCCAGCCCTTCATCGGCCAGCGTTTTGAACGGGTTGGTTGGGTCGAGCAGGGGTTTCAGCCGGGCGGCAATGCGGTCGGCCAGCCCGGCGTCGAACTGCGCGCCGGGTTGCAGGTTGGGGCTGTCCAGTTGGATCAGGCCCCAATGCAGGGTGGCGACATCGCGCAGCAGCGGGTCGGCGGCGCTGTCAGTGGCCACCTGGTCCCACAGCGCCAGCGCCTTGTCGCGCTGGCCGGCTTCGGCAGCAAGGGCTGCTGCCTGCAATCGCGCCAGGGTGCGGTAGCCCGGACCGGCGTTGGCGGCAACGGTGGCAAAGCCGGCTGACGCGGCTGCACCGGCGCTGGCCGGGGCGCCGGGTTGGCCGGCGGCTTCGGCATCATGCATTGCGGCGAGGTAGAGGGCGGAATATTTCACCGCTTCCCGGCTCTGGAAGTATTTCCAGCCCTGCCAGGCCCCAGTCGCGGCAATCACCGCCAGCGCCGCCACCACCAGCAGCCAGCCATAGCGTTGCAGCAACTGCTTGGTGCGATCGGCACGCAGGTCTTCGTCAACTTCGTCGAAGATATCGGACACTTCGATCCTCTCGTTTACCGCCCGCCGCGAAACGACTGGCAGGCCCTTTTCGAACGGGCTTGGATGGGGGCAATGGCGGAAGGTGATATAGCGGCGCGACGCCCGGGGAGCAAACGCCACGCGGGCCGCGCGACGATCAACGCGATGTTCATGCTTTGCCGGCATTATCGCGATATGCGCTGGTTCCCTGCCCTGCCCGTGTTGCTATTGCCGCTGGCCGGTTGTGTTGAACCGACCGGCGCGCTGATCGGCGCCAACGCGGCCAGCGTGGTGGTGTTCGGCCGCGGTGTCGGCGATCTGCTGGTCTCCGCGATAGCGGGCCAGAATTGCTCGATCGTGCGGCTCGATCAGGGCAAGTCCTACTGCCGGCCGATCGAGCCGCCGCCGGACCCGGCGCCGTTTTGCACCCGCAGCCTCGGTGGGGTGGAGTGCTGGCGGAACCCGGAGGCGCTGCCAGGAGGCGCCACCCCGGTGGCCGACGGGCCGCGCGCCCTAACCCCGGAACAGGACGCGCGGCGGCTGCACCCGTGGCCCTAAAACCCCGGCAACGCTGGCGGCGGGTAGTAAGCGCGCTCCCCCAACGCCGCCACTCGCGCCCAGAATTCCGGGCCGCCGGATTTACCGACCTGCTCCAAATCAGCCGCCTGCCGCCACATGTTCCAACTGTCCGGATGCAGCCGGCTGGCTTCAGCCAGCGCCACCGCCGCTTCTTCCGGCCGGCCGGCATTGCGCAGCCAGACGCCAAGGCGGAACTCGGCGTGCGCCATGGCAATATCTGGATTGAGCGCCGGCAACGCCGCGCGGGCGGCATCCCCTGGCAGGGCATGTGCCCCGGTGCGCGCCCAGGCGCGTACCGCATCCATATAAGCTACCCGGGCGGCTATCCGCGCCTTCGCCGCATCGGGCGCCAATGTGCGAGTGGCCAGATCCATGCCGCGAAAATGGTCGGTCGAACCGGCAGTTTCCGGCGGCCGAACCATCACCCCAGCTTCGTCGATCCAAACCGCCTGCGGCACGTTGACCATGCCGTAAAGGGCTGCAACCCGATGGCTGGGGTCGATCAGCGACCAGTAGGTCGGGTTGGCCGCCTCGATCCAGGGGCGCGCAGCCTCGGCGCCGCGGCTGTCCTCGGCAACCGCCACCACCATGAAGTTTTCGTCCTGCAGGCTGTCGAACAATTGCTGCCACACGGGCAAGTCAAGCCGACAGCCTCACCAGGACGCCCAGGTGGACAGGAACACTTTTTTGCCGCGCAGGTCGGAAAGCCGATGGCTGCGGCCGGCGAGGTCGGCAAGCACGAAATCCGGCGCCTGCAAGCCGGCGAGCGACGCCTGACGCGCCGCAACCCCGGTACCGAGCGACCAAACACCGCCGCTGGACGCCACCGGGTGGCCAAGTTTCCGCCAGAAGGCGGCAACGTCAACATTGCCCGCACTTTGCGGCATCGGCACGCAAAGATCGTCGCGGCACATGCCTTCCGGCTTCAAGGTCCAGCCAATGGCGGTTTCAGCGTCGGCGGCGGATAGCACCAGCCCCTCCGCCGCGCCGCGGGCATCAAAGTCGAACGCGTCGGTCTCAGTCAGAACGATGGTCATGAGAGCTCCTGTCAGCGCCGGTTTGGCGCGAAGAACGAAAACGGCAGCGGCTCCTTGTCGATATCGGTAACAACTTCCACCAAGGCCGGCGAATTGGCGGCCAACGCTTCACGCAGCGCCACCCGCAGGCCATCGGCGTCGGTCACCCGCCAGGACGGCACCCCGAACGCGCGAGCATAGGTCTGGAAGTCCGGATTAACCAGCTCGCTGCCGGCGTGGCGGCCGTCGAACAACCGCTTCTGGTCGCGTTTGACGTTGCCATAGGCGGAATTGTTGACCAGCACGATCACCAGGTTGATGCCGTGCTGCACGGCGGTTGCCAGTTCGGTGCCGCCGAACAAAAAACCGCCATCGCCGGTCACCGCGATCACTGCGCGGTCGGGGTGGGCAACTTTCACCCCCAAAGCGGTCGGCACACCGGCGCCCAAGGTGCCGGAAAAGCCCGAGGTGACGAACGTGCGCGGGGCGTAGGTTGGCATGCCGAACCAACTGACATAGCCGACCTGAGTCATTTCATCGCAGAAAATCCCGTCTTCCGGCAGCACGTCGCGGATCGCCTCAACCAGCGAAAGCTGCGGCTGGATGGTCTGGATGGCGGTAGCAACTTCGGTTTTTACCGCAGCGATTTTCGCCGCCCAGTCCAGGCGGGGCTTGGCCGCCACCATGCCGGCAAGGGCTGCGGCGGCCTGTGCCGCGTCACCGACGATGCCGATATCCACCGACAGCCGGCGCATTTCCGCCGCATCGATGTCGATCCGGGCAACCGTCAGTCCGGCCGGGCGGGCGCCCCAACTCGTCATCGGGTTGGTCATGCGGCTGCCGATGCCGATCAGCAGGTCGCAATCCGCCCATAAACGCGGGCCGCTGGCGGCGCTGATGGCGAGCGGGTTGCGGCTGTCCACCACCCCCTTGCCGGTGCGCAGCGCGCCGACCGGGGCACCGATGCGCTCGGCCAGCGCGGTGATTTCGGCGCTGGCCGAAAGCGCGCCGCCGCCAACCCAGATCATCGGGCTTTTGGCCGCATCGATCGCCTTGGCCAAGGCTTCCAATTTCGCGCTATCCAGCGTTGGCTGGGGATGCAGCGGCAGCGGGTCCTGCGGGGTGACGTCGGCGATCGCGGTGAACTGGTCGGCTGGCATTTCCAGCGCCACCGGGCTTTGCCGTCCGGACAGCATTTCCTGGAAGGCGCGCGCCAGCAGATACGGCGCCTGCTCCGGGCTTTCGATCCGCTCGGCCCATTTGAGCAGCGATTTCAGGGTGGCAAGCTGGTCCGGCAGTTCGTGCAACTGGCCGCGGCCGCGGCCGAGGTAGCCGGACGGCACCTGCCCCGTCAGGCACAGCACCGGCATGTTAACGCCCCAGGCGGTGGCCAGCGCGGCGGTGGTGTTAAGCACCCCCGGCCCGGGCACCACGGTGAAAACCGACGGCTTGCCGGTGGCATAGGCGTAGCCGAGCGCCATATAGGCTGTTGTCTGTTCATGCCGCGCATTGATCAGACGGATACGGTTGGCGTTGCGGCCAAGCGCATCGAACAGGCCGTAAAGCTGCACGCCGGGCAGACCGAAAATCGTATCGATGCCATGGCGGAGCAACCCGTCCACCAACGCTTCGCCGCCGGTCATTCGCGCCATCTTTTCCAACCCCAAAGTGTTGAAGGTATGTTGGCATGGCAGCGGCAGGTGGGGAAGTGGTGGGCGGCCTATCCCAACGCCAGGCCGAGCCGGATCATGCGCGCCCGGCGCGGCCCACGGGCAACGTTGGCGCCGCCCTCGATGCCCGCCAGCAGGGCGGCGACGCGGGAGGAGCGAGCCGCGCCGTCGGCCACCGGTACGGCACGAATGCGCTGGACCAGCACGCCGGCGAGCTGGCGCACCCCGATGGTCAGCGCATGGGCGCGCGGCGCGGCAAAATCCCCGGCCGCGATGATGTCGGCCAGCGCCCGCGCGGCCTCGGCGGCGAGCGATACCAGCCCGGCCAGCGCGCCAAGTTCGGCGGCGACATCGTCGGTCATTGCGGCACCGTATTCGGCCCCGATCAGTCCCAGAATATGGCGCAGCTTACCAACCAGGCCGGCGGTGCCGACGCCATCTTCGGCATCGCGAAACGGCAGCGCCATGGTCTCGTAAGCGGCGCCCTTCACCCCGAGCAGCGCGTCGGCGGGGATTGTGCAGTCCGCCAGGGTCAGGCTGACATGACCGGACGGATACATCGAGGCCGGCGTCACTGCCGGATGCACGGTCAGGCCGGGGGCATCGCGCGGCACCAGGAACATCGAGTAGCGCTTGCGCCCCTGGTCTTCGGCGGTGATCGCCAGCACGATGAACAGCCCACACAGCGGCCCGTTGGTGACGTAGGATTTGCGCCCGTTCAGCACCCAGCCCGCCGCGCTGCGGACCGCCCCGGTGGTGAGCAGTTTCGGGTGCGCGCCGACCTCGGGTTCCGAAATCGCCACCCCGGCGGTCAGCGCGCCCGATGCCAGCGCCGGCAGGTAGCGGGCCTGCTGGGCCGGGCTGCCATGGCCAACCAAGTAGTAGCGCGCCACCATCTGATGGCCGCCCCAAATCGTGCCCAGCCCGGCAATGCCGCCGACCGCGGCCAGGGTATCCTCAGCCTGCGAGATCGCCGGATAGCCGCCACCGTCGCCGCCATATTCCGCCGGCAGGCCGATGCGAAACAGCCCGGCCCGGCCCATCGCCGCCATCAAGTCAGCCGGCATATGTTCCTCCGCCCAGATCGGCCGCCCGGCGATCATGGTGCGGGCGAATTCGGCCATAATGTCGGACATTGCTATTACCCTGCTGCTTTTCATTCTGGCTAGCACGGGCGATACAGGCGGTCACGCAGGAGCCACGCCCACCGTGGATGAAGCCGCCGTCCGCAGTGCCTTCGAGCACGCCATCACCACCCAAGTGCCGGCGTTCGGCACGTTTTTCCTGGCAAAATTCCTAGGGCTGGCGGTCGAATTTCCGGAAGATCGTTCCGAGGTCCGCTTCGCCGTGCGCGATTACATGTTCAATCCGCAGGGCAGCCTGCATGGCGGGATCATCGGCACCGTGCTGGATATCGCCATGGGTCATCTGCTGCATCATCAATTCGGCGCTGGCTTGACTTTGGAAATGAAAACCCAGTTCATGCGGGCGCCAAAAGCCGGCGACCTGCGCGCGGTCGGGCGGTTTTTGCGCAAGGGCCGCAGCATCAATTTCCTGGAAGCGCGGCTGCTGGATGCAGACGGCGACTTGCTGGCCTATGCGACATCCACCTGGCGGCTGCTCGCCTGACCCGCGATCAGCGCGTGGACTTCGTGCAGATCGTTCAGCACTGCGGTGCACAGCGCGCGGATTTCTTCGGTCGGGCGCAGTAGGTCCGGCACCAGCACCGGCATCATCCCCGCCGCATGGGCGCCGCGAATGCCGGTGAAGGCGTCCTCGATCACCATGCAGTTGGCCGGCGGCATATCCAGCAGCCGGGCAGCGAGCAGGAACGGATCGGGATAGGGTTTTCCCCGCTCCACGTCGTCCCGCGTAACCACTTTGTCGAACCGCGAACGCAGGCCGGAACGGGTCAGATGACGCTCGGCGGTGCGGCGGGATGCCGAGGTGGCCAGCGCCTTTGGAATATCATGGGCGTCCAGACAATTCAGCAAATCGTGAACCCCCGGCTTCAGCAGCACGCCTTCCGCCAATAGCGTGTCGCGGTGGTCGATGTAGGCGCGGTCAAAGTCGGCAAAAGGAAAACCGTCGCCGAGATGGGCGCGCAGCATGGCATCGCTTTCCTGGCCGGGAATGCCGATTAGCGAATGCCAGAATGCGTCGCTGACGGTGTAGCCGACACTGCTGGCCGCGTGGCGTTGGGCGGCGTCATACACCCGTTCGGTGTCGTGCAAGGTGCCGTCCATATCGAAAATTACCGCGCGCAGAGGAAACGGCAGGATCACTCGTCGCTCTCCGTGTGGCGAAATGGCGCGTATTCGCCGAGATATTCGATCTGCGCGGCGCGCTCCTTGCGCTCCTCCTCAAGGAAATTGGCGATCGCCTGACGCAGGCCGCGATGGGCGATCCAATGGGCGGAATAGGTTTCCGACGGCACATAGCCGCGCTGGATCTTGTGTTCGCCCTGCGCGCCGGCTTCCACCCGGGCGAGCTTATGTTCGATGGCGAAATCGATGGCGCGATAATAGCAAAGCTCGAAATGCAGAAATGGCCAGTCGCCCTTGCAGCCCCAGTTGCGTCCGTAAAGCGCGTCACTGCCCATTAGGTTCAACGCGCCGGCCACCGGGGCGCCATCCTTCAACGCCAGCATCAGCACCACCGCGTCGCCCAAACGGTCGCCGATCATACTGAAAAACCGCCGCGTCAGATAGGGGCTGCCCCACTTGCGGTCCGAAGTGGATTGATAGAAGGCGAAAAACGCATCCCACTCGCGCTTGCCGATATCGCCGCCGCGCAGGGCGACGAATTCCAACCCGGCATCATTGGCGTCGCGCCGTTCCCGCCGCAGGGTTTTGCGCTTGCGCGACGATAGCGCCGCAAGAAAATCCTCAAAGCTGCTGTAATTGTTGTTATACCAGTGAAACTGCATGCCCAGCCGTTGCAGCCAACCGGCATCCCCCAGCGCGTCCCATTCCGTCCTGCTGCAAAAATTCAGATGCACGCTGGACATGCCGAGTTCGCCACACGCCTGCGCCAACGCGCCGCCCATGGCGGAGGCCGGAACGCCGCTATCCGGCCGGATCAGCAAGCGCGGGCCGGGCACCGGGCTGAACGGCACGCCGACCAGTAATTTCGGGTAATATTGCCCGCCGGCGCGCTCGAATGCCTGCGCCCAGCCATAATCGAACACATATTCGCCGGAGCTATGCGACTTCGCATACATCGGCGCGGCCCCGACGATCGCCCCGGCCGCATCGCGCAGCACCGCATGTTGCGGCAGCCAGCCGGTGCGGGCGTTGGCGGACCCGCTATCTTCCAGCGCGGACAGAAAGGCGTGGCTGACGAACGGGTTTTCCACCCCGGCACAGGCATCCCAATCCGGCGCGGCGATCTCAGCGATCGCGCGATGCAGGGTCAAGGTCAGATCGGCCATGGTCAGGCGATCTGGAACATGCCCTCAACCTCGACCGATGCGTCCATCGGTAGCGACGGCACGCCGATGGTGCTGCGAGCGTGCCGGCCACGGTCGCCGAACACTGCCACCGCCATGTCGGAGGCGCCGTTCATGATCGCGGCATGGGCGGTGAAGCTGGACGGCGCGGCGATAAAGCCGCCGAGGCGGACCACCCGCTGCACCCGGTCCAGATCGCCGTCGCAGGCCACCTGCAACTGGGCGAGCAGATTGACGAAGCAGAGCTGCGCCGCCAGCGCCCCCTGTTCGACCGGGAGTTCCAGCCCGACCTTGCCGCTGAACGCCAGCTTGCCGTCGCGCATCGGGATCTGGCCGGAAATCACCACCAGATTGCCGGTTTGCACGAACGGCACGTAGTTGGCGACCGGGGCGGCCGGGGTGGGGAGCACGATACCGAGTTCGGCGAGTTTCGCCGCGATGTTGCCGGCCATGGAAGATCCTTCGGATTATTGACCCACCACGCGAAGCGCGCGGCGGCGTTGCCTGGGGCCATCTTCGCGCGGCAGTTCCAGTGGCAGCAAGGGGGCACGTTCGCGGGCGCCGTCACCAACCGTGTCAGCCGCTTCTTCCTCCGCTTCCGGCAAGTCGATGGCGCCGAGATAGTTGCTGGCGAGGTTGCGGAACACATAATCCAGCAGCGACGTGGCGCGGGCGACGGCGGGATCGCCATCCACCAGCCCGGCCGGGCCAAAGCGGGTGAAGGTGAACGCCTCGACAAAGGCTTCCAGGCTTACACCGTGCTGCAGGCCAAGGCTGACGGCGACCGAAAAATTATCCATCAGGCCGCGAAACGCCGCCCCTTCCTTGTGCAGCCCGACGAAGATTTCACCGAGCTTGCCATCGGCATATTCGCCGGTGCGGAGAAACAGTTTGTGGCCGCCGACGCTCGCTTTCTGGGTGTAGCCAGCCCGCCGGGCCGGCAGATCGCGGCGGCGAACGGCATCCGGCGCGGCGGCAATCAACGCCGGGCGCGCCGGCATGGCGTGGGCGAAACCGGCCACCGCATCATGCATGGCGGCGTGCGCTTCGGCGCCGGCCACCGGCAGCGGATTATGGCCGGCGAGCAGGCGAGCGAACGCAGCTTCCCCGGACAGGCCAGCGGCGGCAAGGCTGGCGCGGGCGGTGGCGGTGAGGTTGCCGGCGTCATCCAGCGGGGAAAATCCCGGGGCAATGCCGCCGGTTTCCACCCCGAGCAGTGCCTCAGCGGCGCCTGGGGCGGAGATAATGATGGTGGCTTCATGCCGGCGGTTCGGATCGAGCGCGGCGGCACGCCCGGCCTGCCGCGCCGCGGCAGCCAGGCCAGGAATGGCGCAGCTTCGCGGCACCGACGGCAGCGCGCCCGCCAGGGTCAGGGCGCCGAAGCGATCCGACAGCGCGGCCGATTCCTGATCGGCGACGCCGCGCAGCAGACCAAGCAGGCAGGCGGCGACATCGCGGGCCGCCGGGGTGGCATAATCCAGCCCGAGTTCGGCAAGCAGCCGCGCCAGGTCGGCCACCCCGATCGCCAATCGCCGCGCCGCCGGGCAGGCCAGCGTCAGCGCCGTGACCGCGAGCCGACCGGCGGCGGCGAAACCTTCAATATCAAAGCCATCGTCGGCATTGTGGAAGGCCGCGAGGTTCAGCACGAAGCCCGGCGCAGTGCCGCCCTGCCAAAGTGCTACAGTGGGCGCGCCACGACGATCGCGCAGTAACGCGTGCAGGCTGGCAACCACCGGGGTTTCGATCCCGGCGCGGCGGGCGCGTTCGCCGATAGGTCGGATCCAGGCATCGGCGGCGGTGGCGAGTGATATCGCCTGTTCGCCGGGCGCCAGTTCGACCAGTGCCGCGGCAGCGCGATCATCCCAGGCTGCCGGCAGGGCAACAGTGCGCGGCACCTGGTCCGCGTCGGCGCCAACGGCGGTGCGGCGCATGCGCACCCCAGCCCAAATAGATTTCCCCTGGGTCTTTTCCGGTGCGGCAGTCCGAGAATGGTTCATGGAGCCATGTTACGGCGCCTGCCGCGACTCGGGAAGCGCATTTTGTGGTCCGCGCCTCCGATACCCACAAAATCCTGTGGATATCGCCGGAAAGCCATCCCATTGTCGGGATGGCTCGACCTGCGCGGTTTGCGCCTCTATAAGTGCCACATGAACATCGGCACCCGGCTCTACACTTGGCTTAACGGACGCGAAGTGGGGCGCGATGCCGTTGGCAATGTTTACTTCGAGCATAAGCGCGCCACCAGGGGCCGTCGGGCGCGCTGGGTCGATTATGCTGGCACGCCCGACCCTTCGGCGGTGCCGGCGGAATGGCATTCCTGGCTGCATTACACCACCGACGCGCCGCTGCAGAGCGCCCAGCGTCCCTGGCAAAAGCCGCATCTGGCCAACCAGACCGGCACCAAGGCACGCTATCATCCGCCGACCCCGACGCAGGATGCCTACCAAGCCTGGACCCCGGGCAGCTAGGAAGGCGCGGGCATGGCGCGCAACGTAACGGAATTGCTGGCCGGCGCGGCGGTGCTGGCGGTGGCGGCCGGCTTCCTGGGCTATGCCGTTGCCCATACCGGTCGCACCAATGTCAGCGGCTACAGCCTGACGGCGAAATTCGAAAAAATCGACGGATTGACCGCCGGCGCCGATGTGCGGCTGGCCGGGGTGAAAGTCGGCAGCATCACCCGCACCGGGATCGATCCGAAAACCTATCGCGCGGTGGTGCAAATCTCGGTGGAGGCAAACCTGAAATTGCCCAAGGACAGCAGCGCCGAAATCAGCACCGATGGGCTGCTCGGCGGCAAGGTGATTTCGCTGGTGCCGGGCGGCGATGACACCATGCTGAAAGACGGCGGGGAAATCACCATCACCCAGTCAGCCGCCAGCCTGGAGGATTTGCTGGGCAAATTCATCTTCGGGGTCAATGACCTTTCCGACCAGGTGAAGAAAAGCCTGAAGCAGAACGTGGACGCGCCGAAATGATGCCCGTTCCCACCCTGTGGCCACAGCCGGACGGTGCGCCGGTTTCATGCCGGGAAAAGCTGAAAACGCTGGCGGAAAACCATCACGAGCTGGCGCAGGTGATGCAGGACGCCTTCGAGGACGCCGTGCTGATGGGCGTCGATGCGGCCGCCATGCGGCGCGTGCTGACCGCGATGGTCGCAACGCTCGAAAGCCCGACCCAGCCGCAATGAGGAATTTTTTTGCCGGGCTGATCGCCGCGTTGCTGGCCGGCAGCGCGACCGCGCAAACATTGCCCAACGTGCCGCCGCCACCGGGAAGCAGCCCCCCAACGCCGACGATCGCAACGCCGACGGCCGCTCCCCGTGCGCCGGTTACCCAGGCGGTACCGCTCACTCAGGCCGCGCCGCTCGCCCCGACGGCGATCGCGAACGATTGGGTGGCCGGCAGCGCGATTGATTTGCGGGTGCTGGACAAGGTGACGGCGCGGGCGTCCACGCTGACCGGCAAGGTGGGCGAAACCCTGATTTTCGGCAGCCTGTCGATTGAAGTTCGCGCCTGCGCCCTCCGCCCACCGGATAAAGCTACTGATTTTATGGCATTCCTGGATATTTCAGACCGCGCCGGTCTGGCCGGCTTCCACGGTTGGATGTTGGCCTCGTCGCCGGCCCTGGCGATGCTGGAACACCCCAGTTACGACGTGAAAGTGCTGGCGTGCCGGCCCTAGACGTGTGGCCAGCCCCAAGCGGCTGGCCAGCTTTGCCCGCACACGCCGCGCTGCTGCTCGACCTCGACGGCACCCTGATCGAATTCGCGCCAACCCCGGACCGCGTCGTCATCCCGCCGGATTTGCCGCAGCGCTTGCGTGTCGTGCGGCGGAAGCTGAATGACGCGCTCGCCATCGTCACCGGCCGGCCGATCGCCCAAGTGGACTTGCTACTGGGCGACGCGCCCTTCGCGGTGGCCGGCGAACACGGCACCGCGTTGCGACGCAGCCCGGCGGCGCGCATTGAGCATGTCGCGTTGCCAGCATTGCCGGCTGGCTGGATTGCCGCCGCGCAGGAAGCCGCTGCCGGCCATACTGGCGCGCTCTATGAACCCAAGGCGCACGGCTTCGTGCTGCATTTTCGCCGCGCACCCGCCGCCGGTGCTGCATTGCACGCGGCGGCGGCGGCGATCCTGGCGGATCATCCGGATTTCATGCTGATGGCGGCCAACATGGCGTGGGAGGTCAAGCCGCGCGCCGCCGACAAGGGTTCGGCCGTTCGCGCGCTTATGGCGCAACCGCCCTTCCGTGGCCGTTTGCCGATCTATATCGGCGACGATGTAACCGACGAGGACGGCATGCGCGCCGCGCGCGCGCTCGGCGGGTTTGGCTGGCGCATGCAGGAACGGTTCGGCACGCCAGCGGCGGTGCGGGCGTGGCTGGCCACGGTTTAGCCCTCAGTGTCCGTTCGAGAAGTCTGCCGGGTCGGCCCGGCGGTGCTTTTTGCGCCTGGGAGCGTCGGTTCCTTGCCATGATGTCCCAGCATCATGGCGGCGGTCCCTCCTTCCCAGCCACAAAAATCCCGCGCCGGCCCTCCGCCGGCAGCCTTCTCGAACGGACACTTAGCGGTTCGTCGAGGACTTCTTCACCCGATTGCCCTGAGCTGCAGCCCGCTCAGCCGCGACAACCGGGCCCGCCCGTGCCTATCATGCGGCAATCGGAACAGGGGGCGGCGATGCAGTTCGATGGCGCGTTTATCGGCAAGCGGGTGGTGGTCACTGGGGCTGCGGGAATTTACGGCGGCTGGATCGCGGCCGCGTTCGCCAGGGCCGGGGCCATTCTATGCCTGTCGGACTTCCGCCGCGATCTGCTGGACGCGGTGGCGGCGCGGCTGGGCCTGGACCCGCAGACAACCTTGCTGCACGGCACCGAGCTGACCGATGCGGCATCGATCCGCGACCTTGCGGTGTTGGTCGAAAAGGAATGGGGCGCGCCGGACATCGTGATCAACAATGCCGGCGTCTATCCGCGCACCGGCGAATTGCTGCATCTGGCCGAGGCGGAATTCGACCGCATCATGCAGGTGAATGTCCGCGCGCCGTTTCTGGTGACCCAGGCGATGGCGCGCTTGATGATCGCCCAGCGGCTGGCCGGCGTATTCATCAATATCGGCTCCGGCGCGGCGCGGCAGATGCCGAGCGGATCGGTCGCCTATTGCATGTCCAAAACCGCGCTGGAACGGCTGTCGAAGGGCCAGGCGCTGGAACTGGCGCCCTACAAAATCCGGGTCAACGTGGTGGAGCCGGGCTTTGCGCCGGGCAGCGATTTTTCCCACCTGCCGCCGGATTACGTGGCGCGGATGAACGCCCGCATTCCGCTCGGCCGCTCCAGCGCGCCGGATGATGCGGCCTCCGCGGTGCTGTTTCTCTGCTCGCCCGCGGCCGCCTACATCACCGGCACGGCGCTCGCGGTCGATGGCGGTAACTCGATCGGCACCTACCAGCCGGCCGGCAACAATTGATGCGCAACCTGCTGACCGATGTTGCCGGCGTTTCGGTCGGCCATGCGACCGATCTCACGCTGGGCTCTGGCGTCACGGTGATTATTTTCGACGAAATGGCGGTGGCCTCCGGCGTGGTGCTGGGCGGCGCGCCGGGCACGCGCGATACGCGGCTGCTGGAACCGGAAGCGACGGTGCCGGGGGTTGATGCCTTCGTGCTCTCCGGCGG
>JAYTQP010000031.1:0-2103 GCA_043746675.1 Rhodospirillales bacterium
CCAGTCCGATGGTCTGGCGCGCACGGATGGCGGCACTCAAATTGCCGGCGGAAAGCGCGCCCCAGCCTTCGCGCCGGGCGATATCGCCCTCGTGGTCGGGCAGCCGGAAAATATCGGCCGGCCCTTTGATCAGCCCTTCGGCGTGGAATTCGCGGATGGTCTTGTCGCCCAGCCCCTCGATGTCGAAGGCCAGCCGCGAGACAAAATGGATCAGCCGTTCCTCGGTCTGCGCCGGGCAGATCAGCCCGCCGGTGCAGCGCGCCACCACTTCGCCCGGCGGCCGCAAGGCAAGGCTGCCGCAGATCGGGCAATGCGTCGGAAACTGAAACGGCCGCGCCCCCGGCGGGCGCTTTTCGGCCACCACGGCGACGATTTGCGGAATAACGTCGCCGGCCCGTTGCAGCACCACTGTATCCCCCACCCGCGCGTCGAGCCGGGCGATCTCGTCGGCATTATGCAGGCTGGCGCGCGACACCAGCACGCCGCCGACATTCACCGGGATGAGGGCCGCAACCGGGGTCAGCGCCCCGGTGCGGCCAACCTGGATCAGAATCTCGGCCAGCATTGTGGTCGCCTGCTCGGCGGGGAATTTCCACGCCATCGCCCAGCGCGGCGCGCGGCCGACAAAGCCCAGCCGCGCCTGCCAGCCAAGGTCATTAACCTTATAAACCACGCCGTCGATGTCATACGGCAGGCTGGCGCGCCGTTCACCGATTTCGGCCTGAAACGCCGCCGCACCAGCAGCATCGGGCAATGCACGAGACAGCGGATTGACCGCAAACCCCCAAGCCCGCAGCCGGTCGAGCCAGCCGGCATGGGTGCTGGCAACCGCGGCACTGGCCTCCCCCATCGCGTAGGCAAACAGCGACAGCGGCCGGCCGGCGGTAATTTTCGGATCCAGTTGGCGCAGGCTGCCGGCAGCGGCATTGCGCGGATTGGCGAAAATCTTCTGTCCGGCCGCCTCCTGCACCGCGTTCAAGGCGAGGAAATCCGTCTTGGTCATGAAAACCTCGCCACGGATTTCGATCAGGTCGGGGGCCGCACCCACCAGTTGGCGCGGCACCGCCTGCATGGTCAACAGGTTGCGGGAAACATCTTCGCCCGTCATGCCGTCGCCACGCGTGGCACCGCGCACGAACGCCCCGCCCTCGTAGGTCAGCGAGATCGACAACCCATCGATCTTGGGCTCGCCGACAATCGCGATCGGTTCATCGTTGAGCCCGAGAAACCGCCGGATGCGGGCGGTGAAATCCGCGAAGTCGGCGTCGTCAAAACCGTTGTCGAGCGACAGCATCGGCATCCGGTGGGCGATCTTGGCAAAGCCGACGGCGGTCTGGCCGCCAACCCGGCGCGTGGGCGAATCGGGGCGCACCAGGCTCGGAAATTTCGCCTCCAGCACCGCATTGCACCGGCGCAGCGCATCATATTCGGCGTCGGTGATTTCGGGCGCATCAAGCTCATGATAGGCCCGATCATGGCGCGCCAGTTCGGTGGCGAGGAATTCCAGTTCCGCCGCAGCCTCGCTCTCCCGCGTCACGACCTTGTCCCCCATTTGCAAACCCGGCCCCGGCATCAAAACCCCAAACGGACAAAAGTTTTTTGCTTCTTTTTTTCAAAAAAGAAGCGCTCGCTATGCGCTGGCGATCAAGCGATCCGCCGCCGCCCGCGCCTGATCGGTCACGATTTCCCCCGCCAGCATGCGCGCGATCTCCTCCCGCCGATCATCGCCAAGCAGCGGCTCGACCCGGGTTTCGGCCCGGCCTTTGCCGCTCAGCTTGCTGACCCGCAGATGCATCGCGCCCCGCGCGGCAACCTGCGGCGAATGGGTCACCAGCAGCACCTGCATTTGCTCGGCCACCCGCGCCAGCCGTTCACCCACGGCGGCAGCGGTCGCGCCACCGATGCCGGCATCAACCTCGTCAAACACCAAAGTCGGCACCGTCGCACCGCCCGCCAACACAACCTTCAGCGCCAGCATCAGCCGGGAAAGTTCGCCGCCGGAAGCAACCTTGGCCAGCGGTCCCGGCGGCTGGCCGGGATTGGTGGCGATCAGGAAGCGCACTCCGTCGGCACCATGCGGGCCCCAGCCGGCCTCGTCCAGCG
>JAYTQP010000032.1:0-1817 GCA_043746675.1 Rhodospirillales bacterium
TGGAGGTAATTGCTCACCCTGGTAGGGCGTCTGGCATTGGGGCACGATCACAGGCGCACGACGAATATCCCCCGACGCAGTCGGTAGCCCTGCTTCGATACGCAGGTGCGGGCGTGGGAATTTCACAAATTTTTTTGATTGCCTTTTGTGCAGCGATACGATAAGAACAGAACATGAACAAGTTGCCTCCTGTATTGGCGTGTTATCCATGGGCGCCTTCGCTATCGCCATCGCCATCGCTATCGCCATCGCCTTCGCCTTCGCCTTTGTCGCCTGATGCATCCGCCGCAACCGCGCAGCGGATGGGGGCGGCGCTTGCGGATTTTCAGGCCGGGATGGAACGGGCTTTTGGTGGGGTACCGGCGCTGGCGCGGCTTCTGATGCAGGTGCTTGCGATGTTGCGGGTGGCTTTGGCGCGGTTTGCGGACCAGGGTTTGGCGCACGTTGAAATGCTGCCGACGGAGAAGGTTTTGGTGCCGGGTGTCGCGACGCCGGTGCAGGCGGTTATCGGTTTTACGCGGACACGGACGCGGAGGGTGGTTCGCGCGCCGTGTGTGGCGGTGACCGATGTCGAAGCTGCGGGTTTTGCGCCGTTGGCGATGATGCCGGGTCGGTTGTCAGCGCGCGGGCAGGATGTGGTTGTCGGGTTGGGCGGGGGCTCTGCTAAAATTATTTTTTCAAAAGACTGTTTTACAGCTTCGCCGATTTGCGTCCGTTTTGTTACGTTATCGAAATAAAATGGACGCAAACCATGCTCTTTTGCGGCTTTCCCGCCCCAAGCCGAGGAACTCCATCGTGCCGGCGGCCTGTTGGTTGGCGCATCTCCGCCGGATCGTGCTCGGGCGCAAACCGTCACCCAGCGCGACTATTTCCAATATCCCGAAAATACCCGGCTGGCGCTCGACCAACGGGTGCACGACATCCAGCAGGACAGCGCTCAGTCGACCTCCAGCAGTTCGACATCGAACACCAAGGTCGCGTTTGGCGGGATAACCCCACCCGCCCCGCGTGCGCCGTAGCCTTTTTCCGGCGGAATGATCAGCGTTCGCTGGCCGCCGACCTTCATGCCCACCACGCCTTCATCCCAACCGGCGATCACCCGTCCGCCGCCGAGCGGAAAGGTGAACGGATCGCCACGGTCGCGCGACGAATCGAATTTGGTGCCCTTGCTTTCGGGTGCCGTTGGATCGAACAGCCAGCCGGTGTAATGCACCGCCACCGCCTTTCCCGCCACCGCCTCCGCCCCACTGCCAATCACGTGATCGATCATCCGAATGCCTTTCACTTTTTCCAAGCTATCTCGCGCCACCGGTCGGGCTTTGCCGCCATTTCGTCAAGCCCCGCCCGCCCGCCTGGGGAAAACATACGCCAGGCCGCGCACCGCGATGCCGACGATCGCCCCGACCGGCGGAACCTCGAAGCTGGACTGCCGCAGCACCAGCGGCGCGGCATCGCGCAGGCGTAACGAAACCCGGCAGACCGCGCCGCTGAAATCGGCCCCGATAATTTCTGCACGCGCGCCTTCCGCCGCCGGGCCGCAAGCGGTCAGCGAAATCTGTTCTGGCCGCAGCATGATTGTGGCCGCACCGGGCGGAACATCATCGGCCACCGCCACCCTTCCCAGGGCGCAGGTCGCGCAGTTGTGCGCCAGTTCCGCTGGCAGAATGATCGCCTCCCCAAGAAATTCGGCGATCATCGGGCTGGCCGGCTGCAAATAGAGATCGCGCGGGGCGCCGGCCTGGAGCATTTTTCCATGCCCCATCACCGCCATATGGTCGGCGAACGACAGCGCTTCCTCCTGATCATGGGTGACCAGA
>JAYTQP010000033.1:0-5747 GCA_043746675.1 Rhodospirillales bacterium
GGTCAGCGCTTCGGTTTTGCCGTCGCGCAGCACTTCGAGTTTCGCTGCGGTTCCCGGCTTGATCGCGGCGACCGCGCGGGCGAGCGCGCGCGGGTCGTCCAGCTTGGTGCCATCGATGCTGCGCAGCACGTCGCCATCCTGCAGGCCGGCTTTGTCGGCTGGCGACCCCGGGCTGACGGTTGCGATCAGCGCGCCGGCATTTTCCGGGTTTCCGAGGTGCAAGGCGGCGGCAAGCGCCTTGTCGATCGGTTGGGTTTCCACCCCGAGATAGCCGCGGGTGACGTGGCCGGTGGCCTCCAGCTCGGCCACCACTTTCGTTACCATGTCGGACGGGATGGCGAAGCCGATGCCGACGCTGCCGCCGCTTGGCGACAGGATGGCGGTGTTGATGCCGATCACCTGGCCGGATTGGTTGAACAGCGGCCCGCCGGAGTTGCCGTGGTTGATCGGTGCGTCGATCTGAATGAAATCGTCGTACGGCCCGGCGCCGATATTGCGCCCACGGGCCGACACGATGCCGGCAGTAACGGTGCCGCCAAGCCCGAACGGATTGCCCATCGCGAGCACCCATTCGCCGGGGCGAACATCGGTGGTCGCGGCCAGTGCCAGGTACGGCAGGGCGGCGGGCGAACTGATCTTCAGCACCGCGACATCGCTGCGTGGATCGCGCCCGATCACCTTGGCCGGCAATTCCCGCCCGTCATCCAGGGTCACGGTCACCGATTTGGCGTTTTGCACGACATGGTTATTGGTCACCACCATGCCGTCGGCACTGACGATGAAGCCCGAACCGCGGGCTTCGGCGATGCTGCCGGGCGAACCATCGTGGGCGCCGCGATGCATGCCCGGCGGCAGCGACATGCCCATATCCGCACCATTGTCGGACGCCGGGCGGGCGATCATTTTGGTGGTGATGGAAACCACCGCCGGCTTGACCTTGGCAACCAGGTCGGAAAAGTCTGGCAAGGCCGCGTGTAGCGCCACGCCGGCATTTTGCGGCTGGGTTGCCGGCGCCGGCGCGGCGGCGATGCCGGCCAGCGCGGTGGTGCCGAGCAAAGCCGCCAACAGCCCGATGCGGGCAACACGAAGTGAAGGGCGAAATGAGGGGGACATGGGACTACCTGTAACGGTTGAGGCTTGCAGCGATCGAGCCCGATCGCGTGCCGCAAACCATGACAAGCCGCGCCCAACCGGGCGATGTCACGCAGGTGAAACCTTTGTAAGTGTCCGTTCGAGAAGTCTGCCGGCGGAGGGCCGGCGCGGGATTTTTGTGGCTGGGAAGGAGGGACCGCCGCCATGATGCTGGGACATCATGGCAAGGACCCGACGCTCCCAGGCGCACAAAGCACCGCCAGACCCACCCGGCAGACTTCTCGAACGGACACCGAGACCATAAGCCGCGTCGATCTAGCATCCAGCAGCGTCCGGTGATACCCAGCGACCAAATTCCCCTGGAGCGTTTCCCATGAGCATCATCGTCGATATCACCGCCCGCGAAATCCTTGATAGCCGCGGCAATCCGACGGTCGAGGCGGATGTCGTCCTCGACAGCGGCGTGATCGGCCGGGCGGCGGTGCCGTCTGGTGCGTCCACCGGGGCGCATGAAGCGGTCGAACTTCGCGACGGCGACAAGGCGCGCTATGGCGGCAAGGGCGTGCAGACGGCGATCGGCAACATCGAGGGCGAAATCCTTGAAGCCGTCGGCGGGATGGACCCGACCGAGCAGATCGCCATCGATGATATTATGATCGCGCTCGATGGCACCCCGAACAAGGCCCGGCTGGGTGCCAACGCAACGCTCGCGGTCAGCCTGGCGGTGGCGCGCGCGGCTGCGGAAGACCTTGGCATGCCGCTCTATCGTTATGTCGGCGGCGCCTATGCCCGCACCTTGCCGGTGCCGATGATGAACATCATCAATGGTGGCCAGCACGCCGATAACCCGATCGACATTCAGGAGTTCATGATCCAGCCGGTCGGCGCCGCCAACCTGGCCGACGGCGTGCGGATGGGCGCGGAGATTTTCCACACCCTCAAGAAAGCCCTGCACGATGCCGGCCACGCCACCAATGTCGGCGATGAAGGCGGCTTCGCGCCGAATTTGAAATCCGCTGATGAGGCCTTGGCGTTCATTTCGGGCGCCTGCGAAAAGGCCGGCTACCGCCCCGGCCACGATGTAACTTTCGCACTGGACTGTGCAGCCACCGAATTCTACCGCGACGGCGTCTACGACTTGGAAGGCGAAGGGCGGAAGTTCGATGCCGCCGGCATGGTCGATTACCTCGCCGATCTGGTTGGCCGCTACCCGATCGTATCAATCGAGGATGGCTGCGCCGAAGACGACTGGGCCGGCTGGAAACTGATGACCGAACGGCTCGGCGGCAAGGTGCAACTGGTGGGCGACGATCTGTTCGTCACCAACGTCGAACGCCTGCGCCGCGGCATCGAAACCGGCACCGCCAACGCCATTCTGGTGAAGGTGAACCAGATCGGAACATTGTCGGAAACCCTTGAAACCTGCGAGCTCGCGCATAAATCTGGCTACAAAGTGGTGATGAGCCACCGTTCCGGCGAAACCGAGGACAACACCATCGCCGACCTCGCGGTGGCCATCAATTGCGGGCAGATCAAAACCGGCAGCTTGGCGCGCAGCGACCGCACCGCCAAATACAACCAGCTTATTCGCATTGCCCAAAGCCTCGGCCCGGCCGCCCGCTATGCCGGCCGCGCCATCCTCAGGGGTTGATGCGCGCACCAAATAACCTGCGCTAACCGCTTGATCGGACGCGACTCGTCGGCTAGGCTGGTGTTATGCAAATTGGCGTGTGGATCAAACGCAAGACCTTGGTGGTGCTGCCCCCGGCAATTCTGCTAGCGGTTGCCGGGTATTTTGTTTGGAGCGCCACCCAAGGCGATCGCGGCTCGAACGGCTTTGTCCAGCGTCAGGAAGACCTTCGTGCCGCACAGGCCCAGCAAACCCGTGCCGAACTCGATCTCGCCGCCTGGGAACGCCGGGTTGCCGCCCTGCGCGACAGCCGCCTGGACCGCGATGCGCTGGATGAGCGGGTGCGCGCGATGCTGAACCTGTCCGATCCGAACGATGTGGTGGTTCTCTACCCCAACGGGCAAAAGCTGTTTTAACCTCTGTCGGGCTGCGTCTGCTTGCTTTTTTTGCCTTTTGCGCGAAAGAAAGTTGCGCGACCGGCAGCTTTTGCGCAATCGGGCGAATTCGGTTTGAATGCTGCCGTCTGCCGAAACAAGCGGTTAACCGCAAGTCGGTTAATCGTCTTACTGCATTGCAGCATCACTGTTTTTTACCCTTTCCGCTTGCTCGCGCGCGCGTCGCTCGCTACGTCTCGGCAAGATCGGGCATCTCGGGAGCAAACGCATGGCGCAGCCGGCAGACCAGAAAAAGCGTGGTAAGGCCCGCGCCCACGCCGCCAAGGGTACTCAGCTCGGCAGCAACCAGCCCGGGCTTGGCAAGGATGAACTGCTCGCCGGCTATCGCGACATGCTGCTGATCCGCAGGTTCGAGGAAAAGGCTGGCCAGCTCTACGGCATGGGCCTGATCGGCGGCTTCTGCCATCTTTATATCGGTCAGGAAGCGGTGGTTGTCGGCATGCAGATGGCGCTGTCGGACGGCGACCAGGTTATCACCTCCTATCGCGATCACGGCCATATGCTGGCCACCGGGATGGAAGCCCGCGGGGTGATGGCCGAGCTTACCGGCCGGTCCGGCGGCTACTCGCACGGCAAGGGTGGTTCCATGCACATGTTCAGCAAGGAGAAGAATTTCTTCGGTGGGCACGGCATCGTCGGCGCCCAGGTCAGCCTGGGCACCGGGCTGGCGTTCTCCAACCATTATCGCGGCAATGACCGGGTTTGCGTGACCTATTTCGGCGATGGCGCGGCCAACCAGGGCCAGGTGTTTGAAAGCTTCAACCTGGCCAATCTGATGAAGCTGCCGTGCATCTACGTAATCGAGAACAATAAGTACGGTATGGGCACCTCGGTCGATCGCGCCACCGCATCGCGCGATCTGTCGCATAACGGCCTGCCCTGGGGCATGCCTGGGGTGCAGGTGGACGGCATGGATGTCGAAGCCATGCATGCCGCCGCCACCGCGGCGGTGGCGCATTGCCGCGCCGGGTTGGGGCCGTATCTGCTGGAAGTGCAAACCTATCGCTATCGCGGCCATTCGATGTCCGACCCCGGCCGCTACCGGTCCCGCGAGGAAGTGCAGCGCATGCGCACCGAACGCGACTGCATCGAACATGCCCGCCACGCGCTCGAAGCCCTCGGCGTGGAAGAAGCGCAGTTCCGCGTCATCGATGACAGCGTCAAGAAGATCGTGCAGGACGCGGCAGACTTCGCCCAGACCAGTCCGGAGCCGGATGTGTCCGAGCTGTGGACCGACATTCTGATCGAAGGCTAAGACGATGGGCAACCAGATCCTGATGCCGGCGCTGTCGCCGACGATGACCGAAGGCAAGTTGTCGCGCTGGCTGAAAGCCGTCGGCGACCAGGTGCGGGCCGGCGACGTGATCGCCGAAATCGAAACCGACAAGGCAACGATGGAAGTTGAGGCGGTCGATGAAGGCACCCTGACCGGCCTGCTGGTGGCGGAAGGCACCGAAGGCGTGGCAGTGAATACGCCGATTGCTGAATTGGATGGCGGTGGCGTCGCCGCCATCGCCGCTCCAACGCCGGCTGCAGCACCAGCAACCATTGCAGTGCCGCCGGTTGCTGCCCCAGTTGCGGAAAATGAGGATTGGGGGCCGACCACGCCGACCACCGTTCGCGAGGCCTTGCGCGATGCGATGGCGCTGGAAATGCGCGCCGATGATCGGGTGTTCCTGCTGGGTGAGGAAGTTGCCCAGTATCAGGGCGCCTACAAGATCAGCCAGGGCTTGCTGGATGAATTCGGCGAAAAACGGGTGATCGACACGCCGATCACCGAACACGGCTTCACCGGCATGGCGGTCGGTGCGGCGATGAACGGGCTGCGGCCGATCGTTGAGTTCATGACCTTCAACTTCGCCATGCAGGCGATCGACCACATCCTGAACTCGGCCGCGAAAACGCTATACATGTCCGGTGGCCAGATGGGCTGCCCGATCGTGTTCCGGGGTCCCAACGGGGCCGCGAGCCGGGTCGCCGCGCAGCACAGCCAGTGCTACGCGAGCTGGTACGCGCACTGCCCGGGCCTCAAGGTCGTCGCACCCTGGTCTTCGGCCGACGCGAAAGGGCTACTTCGCGCCGCCATCCGCGACCCCAACCCGGTGATCGTGCTCGAGAACGAGATCCTGTACGGCCAGACGTTCGACTGCCCGACCGACGAGAATTTCACCGTGCCGATCGGCAAGGCCAAGATCGAGCGAGCCGGGTCGCACGTGACGATCGTGGCGTTCAGCATCATGGTCGGCGTCGCGCTAAAAGCGGCTGATATACTCGCCGAACAGGGCATTGAGGCCGAGGTCGTCAACCTGCGCAGTTTGCGCCCGCTGGATACCGCGACGGTGGTCGAAAGCGTAAAGAAGACCAACCGGCTGGTGACGGTGGAGGAAGGCTGGCCGTTCGCCGGCATCGGCGCCGAGGTCGCGATGCAGATTGTCGAACATGCATTCGACTGGCTGGATGCGCCGCCGGTGCGGGTGCATGGGCTGGACGTGCCGCTGCCCTATGCGGCGAACCTGGAGAAGCTCGCGCTGCCGCAGCCGGGCTGGATCGTCGATGCCGTCAAGAAGATC
>JAYTQP010000034.1:0-2861 GCA_043746675.1 Rhodospirillales bacterium
AACGAAAGCGTGCCGGACCGCGGCAACAGGAAGCTGAACGGCTTGGCGATGCGGGCACCGCGCAGGGCGGCCCGCATCAGCCCCGGGCGCGGCAGCACCCACGCCAGCACGGCGCGCAGCGCCCGGTCATGCCAGGGCCGCCGGTAGGTTTGCTCGATATAGGTTCGGGCGTGATCCACCAGATGCATGTAGTTCACCCCCGACGGGCAGGTGGTCATGCAGGACAGGCAGGACAGGCAGCGATCGACATGGCGGACGACATCTTCGGTGGCGTCGCGGCCGCTCTCCAGCATGTCCTTGATGAGGTATATGCGGCCGCGCGGCGAATCGAGTTCGTCGCCCAGCAGCAGGAAGGTCGGACAGGTCGCGGTGCACATGCCACAATGCACGCAGGTTCGTAGAACCTGGTTCGCGCTGGCGGTATCGGGATCGCGCAGTTGTTCAGCGGTAAAATTGGTTTGCACGCGCTAGCTTCCTGCGACCAGACGGCCGGGGTTGAGCAGGCCGCGCGGGTCGAACGCGGCTTTCACCTGGCGGCCGATCCGGGCCAGCGCGGCGGCTTCCGGGGGCACCACGGCGACTGTGCTGCGCAACGGGTCCGGCGCGCGCATGAGGGTCCAGACCCCGCCGGCCGCGCGGGCGGCGGTTTCGATCGCGGCATGGGCCGCCTCGGTGGCCGGGCCGGCGATCCAAACCAGGCCGCCGCCCCAATCAAGGAAGCCGGTGGCGCCGAACGCATTTTCCAACGCGTGCAAAACGCCGGGGCCTTGCGACGGGCGCACCGAAATCCGCCACACTGCCTCGCCTTCGCCGACCAGTGGCAGAACGTCGCCGATATCGGCCCAGCCGGCCAGGCTGGCGCCATCGTCCAGCAGTTCGGCCGCGCCGAATTCGGCCAGTTCGGCGCGCAGGCGATCGGCGCGATAGACCACCGACGGGGCGAAATCCTCCAGCCGGGCCAAGGTCACGCTAGCGCCAAACCAGGCCAAGGCAGGAACTCGGGCAGCCATCGCGGCCGGCAGATGTGCAGCGGCGGAGACGGCGTAGGGGGAACCTAACGCGGCGGACATCGCCGCCACCGCGCGGGTCGCGTCCAGCCCTTTCAGCACCAGGGTCGCCCGCCGTTCCGGCATCGGCAGCACTTTGATGGTGATTTCGGTCATCACCGCCAGGGTACCGTGGCTGCCGCTGAGCAGCTTGCACAAATCGAGCCCGGTGACATTCTTCAGCACCCGCCCACCGGCACGGATCAATTCGCCCTGGCCGTTCACCGCGCGCACGCCCAGCACATGATCGCGCATCGCGCCCCAGGCGACCCGGCGCGGGCCGGACAAATTGGTGGCGACCGCGCCACCGATGGTGCCGGCGCCCGTCGTCGCGAGCACGCGGCGGTAATCCGGCGGCTCGGCGATCAGATGCTGGCCGGCGGCGGCGGTGGCGGCAACCAGATCGGCAACCGGGGTGCCGGCGCGGGCGGACAGCACCAGTTCCTTCGGCGAATAGAGCGTGATGCCGGTCAGGCCCGATGTTGAGAGTGTGGCGGCCGCCTGCACCGGGCGCAGCATCGGCAGCTTGCTGCCGGCGCCCTGGATCAGCAGCGGCGCCGTCGCGTCCCTGATCGCCGCGACAATGCCAGCCTCGTCGCCGGGCATCATGCCGCGCGCAAGGCCGCCGTCAGCGGAAACACCTTGTTGGCGTTCAGCAGCCAGCCCGGATCGAAGGCCGATTTCAACCGGCGCTGCTGGTCCAGCTCGATTTCGGTGAACTGCACGCCCATCAGATCGCGCTTTTCCACCCCAACCCCATGTTCGCCGGTCAGGCAGCCGCCAACTTCCACGCAAAGTTTGAGAATGTCGGCCCCGAACGCCTCGGCCTTGTGGAAACTGGCCGGGTCGTTGGCATCGAACATGATCAGCGGGTGCAGATTGCCGTCGCCGGCGTGGAAGATATTGGCGACCTGCAAGCCATAACTGACGCTCATTTCGCCGATCCGACGCAGCACATGCGGCAGTTCGCTGGTTGGGATGGTGCCGTCCATGCAGAGATAATCCGGGCTGATCCGGCCAACAGCGCCGAATGCGCCCTTGCGGCCCTTCCAGATCGCCAGCGACTGCGCGGCGGTTGCGGCCACTTCCAGGCTGATCGGGCTGTGCCCAGCGCAGATCGCGCGGATGCGGGCGAGCAGATCGTCCTGCTCGGCGACGCTGCCTTCGACCTCGATGATCAGCAGGGCCTCGGCATCGAGCGGATAGCCGGCATGGGCGAACGCCTCGCAGGCGTGGATCGCCGGCCGGTCCATGAATTCCAGCGCCACCGGGATGATGCCCGAGCCAATGATGCTGTCCACGCAGGCGCCGGCGACCTCATTGGAATCGAACGCCGCCAGCATGGCGCGCGCACCTTCTGGGCTGCGCAGGATGCGCACGGTTACTTCGGTAACGATCGCCAACTGGCCCTCGCTGCCGGTCAGCAGACCGAGCCAGTCATAGCCGGCGGCATCCAGATAGGCACCACCAATGTCCAGAATTTCGCCGTCCACCGTCACGATCTTCAGGCCGAGCAGATTGTTGGCGGTCACCCCGTAGCGCAGACAATGGGCGCCGCCGGAATTCATGTTGACGTTGCCGCCGATCATGCAGGCAAGCTGGCTGGACGGGTCCGGGGCATAGAAAAACTGCCGCGCGGCAACCGCCTGGGTGATGCCGATATTGGTAACCCCGGCCTGCACCACCGCGCAGCGGTCGGCGTAATCGATGTCGAGGATCCGGTTCATCCGCATCAGCCCGAGCACCACCGCATCCGCCATCGGCAGCGCCCCGCCGGACAGCGAGGTGCCGGCGCCACGCGGCACCACCCGCACC
>JAYTQP010000035.1:0-7319 GCA_043746675.1 Rhodospirillales bacterium
CAGTATTGGCAGATCGGCGGGCGCGATGTCATTGGCCAGGTTGACCGCAACCGCAGGGTCGTTCGGCCGCAGGACGGCCTGGAACACGGCGGCAAGGTCGGCGTCCGCGTCGAGGAAAATGCCGCGCATGGGAAACTCCGGAAGAACTGCAGGGAGTCTGCGCGGCCCCGCCGTCGGTCGCAAGAGGGTGAAATACCAGCGAGGGGGCGATTTTCCGTCGGCGGTGGTCTGCTATAGGAAGGTCTCGATGTATCGCGCCCCGCAAATCCCGCCCGAAGGGCCACCGCCGCCGGATCGCCCGCCGATGCGCTGGAATCTGGAGCCATTGGTGGCGCGCCCAACGGTTGAACCCCCGGCGACAACACCCGCAAAACGGCGACAATGGCGGTGGACCCTGCTGAAATATGGCATCATCCTCGGCATCTGGGGCATCGTCGCGTTTGGACTGATGCTGATTTATTTCGCCTGGGACCTGCCCCGCCCGGAAGCCGCGCTGGACGCCGCGCGGCGCCCGAGCCTGACCCTGCAGGACCTCACCGGTCGGGTGATCGCCTCCTATGGCGATGTCGTCGGCGATCCGCTGCGCCTGTCCGAACTGCCGCCCGCACTTCCGGCGGCTGCCGTCGCGGTGGAAGACCGCCGGTTCTATTCACATTTCGGGATCGACCTGCTCGGCATTGCCCGCGCCGCGCTGGTGAACCTGCGCGCCGGCCGCCTCGTGCAAGGCGGCTCCACCATCACCCAGCAGGTGGCGAAAAACCTGTTCCTCACCTCCGCCCGCACCACCAAGCGCAAGGTGCAGGAATTGATGCTGACCCTATGGCTGGAAAGCCACTTTACCAAGCGGGAGATTTTGGAAATCTGGCTCAACCGGATCTATCTCGGCTCTGGCGCCTGGGGGGTCGATGCGGCGGCACGGCTGTATTTCGGAGTATCCGCGCGCAACGTGAATTTATGGCAGGCGGCCTTGCTCGCGGGCCTGACCAAGGCTCCGTCGCGCTATTCGCCGCGTGTCGATCCGGTGGCCGCGGCGAAGCGCGCGCACGAAGTGCTGGCGGCGATGGTGGCAACCGGCAAGATCAGCGCCGCCCAGGCAACCGAGGCCGGCAGCCAGATCACCTTCCCGCCGCGCGCCAGCAGCGCCGGCTGGTACGCCGATTGGATCGCCGAGCAGGCGCAACCGCTGCTGCCCGATGGCGCCGACGCGGTGGTGCACACCACGCTCGACCCGGCAGCACAGGCGATCGTGGAGGCCAAGCTCGCCGCTATCATCGATGGCCCAGGGGCTGCCGCCAATGTCAGCCAGGCCGCCGTTGTTGTGCTGGACCCGGCAACCGGCGCGGTGCAGGCGATGGCCGGTGGCCGGGATCATCGAACCGCGCCCTACAACCGCGCCGTGGTCGCGCGTCGCCAGCCCGGCTCGTCGTTCAAGCCGTTCGTCTGGCTCGCGGCCCTCGAAAAAGGCGCGCGCCCGGACGACCTTGTGTTGGACGCGCCGATCCATCTTGGCGCGTGGTCGCCCAACAATTTCGACAAGCGCTTCCGTGGCGAAATCACCGTCGAGGACGCGCTGGCGCAATCGATCAACACCGCCGCGGTTCGTTTGCTGCTGCGGGCCGGCGGCTCGAAACCGGTGATCGAGGTGGCCCGCCGCCTTGGCATCAGCAGCGCCCTACCTGACAACGATACGCTGGCACTTGGCACCGGAGAGGTAGGGCTGCTGGAAATGGCCGGTGCCTACGCCTGCTTCTTCAATGGCGGCCAGCGGGTCGCCCCCTATGGGATCGCGGCGATCACGGCCGATCACAAGCCGTTGCCGGTGGTGCGGGCTGCGCCGGTGCAGGTGATCGCGCCCGATCTGGCGGCGATGATGGTGCGAATGTTGGCCGCGGTGGTGGCGCGCGGCAGCGGCCGCGCCGCCGCCGTTCCGGGGCATCTGGTTGCCGGCAAATCCGGCACAACGCAGGATTTTCGCGACGCCTGGTTCATCGGCTATCTCGGCGCCGACGCCGGCCCCGGCCGGATCATCGCGGTGTGGATGGGCAACGACGACAATCGGCCGATGGTCAACATCTCCGGCGGCGGGCTGCCGGCCAGGCTGTTCCACGACATCGCCGAGGCGCTGCCCTGACCGGGCAGCACTTTTCGGCCAGTGGGGTTTCGCCTATGAGCATCCTGGGGGCCAGATGACCGAACCAGGGATGCAACAATCGTGAGCAGCGCCGGCCGCGACCGGGTGATGCTGGGTGCCGGGCTTGGGGTGATCGCCTACGCTTTCTTCTCGTTTCATGATGCCACCAACAAATATCTGGTCGCCACGCTGCCGGTCTGGCAGGTGCTGTTCTTCCGCAGCGTTACCATTGTTGTCGTTACCCTGGCGATCGGGCGCGGGCCGCTGATCGCGCGGGTGATCACCACGCCGCTGAAGGTGCCGCTGATCATGCGCGGCCTGCTGACCCTATCGGCCTGGCTCTGCTACTATACTGCCGCGCGTTACCTACCGCTGGCACAGTTGCTGACGCTGTATTTCAGCTCGCCGATTCTCACGACCCTGCTGGCCCGCCCGATGCTGGGGGAACATGTCAGTGCCACCCGCTGGGCCTCGGTGCTGATCGGCTTCGCCGGGGTGGTGATCGCCGCTGATCCGGCTGGCATGCGGTTCGGCTGGCCGACCGCGTTGGTATTGGCGGCAGCGGCGATGTGGGGCTACGCGATCATTCTGATGCGCCAGATCGCCCGGCGGGAACCGTCGCTGCTGCAAATGCTGGTGCAGAATCTCTGTTTTCTGATTGTCACCGGCACGCTGTCGATCTTTACCTGGACCCCGCCGGCGCCGTTCCAACTCCTGCTGCTGTTCGGCATCGGCGTGCTCGGCGGGATCGGCCAGTTCGTGCTGTTCGAGGGCGCGCGGTTGGCACCGGCCTCGGTGATGTCAACAGTGGAATATACCAGCCTGGTGTGGGCATTTCTGCTCGGCTACTTGATTTTCGGTGATATCCCAACTCAGCCGGTCTGGCTCGGCGCCGGCACCATCGCCGCATCCGGCGTGCTGCTGGTGGTGATGGAACGCCGGGCACGCAGACAATAGGCGTGCGGCATTCACCTGCGCGTTGAAAACAGCACAACGTCATTGATGCAGTCACGCCACTTCGTTCTTGTAACTGTTTTTTAATCAGAATATTACGAAGCACGATCTATTTTTGATTGCGGAATTTTATCAAATCGATACGGACTCACGCCGGTCGTGGTCAACGGGTCCATCGCCAGCCGATGTTCCAGCGGCGGGAAAGCGCGGCTATGGCAATCCATCCGATCGCACAATCGGCACGACAGGCCGATGCCCACCACCGCGCGCTCGATTTCGATCCCGTCGGCGTAGATCATGTCGGCGGCGTGGTCGATGTCGCAGCCCATCGCCACCACATGCACCGGCGATGGGTCGCCCCAGCCAACCGATGGCGCAATGATCGCGCGGGCAAAGCAGAGGAAGGTCGCGCCGTCCGGCAGCTGGGCGACCTGCGTCCGCAAGATGCCGGGCGCGCCGAAGGCCGTGTGCACCACCCAACGCGGGCAACTGCCGCCGTAGCGGGCAAACGGAAACGCGGCGGCGGAAAACCGCTTGGTCACATTGCCCGCCGGGTCCACCCGCAGAAAGAAAAATGGCACCCCGCGCGCGCCCGGTCGCTGCAAACTCGCCAGCCGCTGGCAGGCCTGCTCGAAACTCACCCCAAACCGCGCAGCCAGCGGATCGACGTCGTGGCGCAAGGCCTGCGCGGCCTCCAGAAACGCCCCGTACGGCATCAGCAGCGCCCCGGCGAGGTAGTTCAGCAAGCCGATGCGGATCAGCCCGGTGGCCTCAGGCGAGGACGGTTCGGTCAGCCGTAACTCATCCTCCACCAGCCCGCGCAATTCCAGCAGCGCCAGTTGAAACGCCAGATGAAACCCACGACTTTCGCGCGGCAGCCGCTCGGACAGCAACAGCTGTCGCCCTTCCGGATCGTAGCGCCGCAAGGCGCTTTCCAGCGGGCCCACCCGGATCAGCAATCCATGGCGCTGGCGCAAACGTTCGGCAATGGCATGGTTGAGTTCGGACGGCGCGACGTTGAGTTCCGCCCCGAGCCCCTCCGCCCCGCTTTCCAGCGCCTGAAAGTAATTGGCCCGCTCGTTGAAGAAGTCGCGCGCCTCCTCGGTTGGCAGCAGAAGCCGCCGACCGCTCGGCAGCGCAATGCCGCCGGCATCCTCCCGCGCCACCCGCCACGCCCGATACAGCGCCAGAACCGCCCGCGCCGCTGCCGGGCTTGCCGCCGCCACCGCGCTCGCCTCGGCATCCGCCACCGCCTCGGCGCCCAGCATCGGGTCGGAAAACACCTCCCGCAACTGGGTTTCTAACTGCCGTTCGGCACTGCCGGACAGCGCCGCCAGATCAACCCGCAATGCCTCGGTCAGCTTGATCAGCAGTGCGGCGGAAACCGCCCGCTGGTCATGCTCGATCAGGTTCAGATAGCTCGCCGAAATGCCCAGCCTGGTCGCCAGCGCAGCCTGCGTGATGCGCTGTTCTTGCCGCAAACGCCGCACCGTCCGGCCGATTAGGGGGCGCGCCATCTTTACATCCTTTACCGATTTACAATCCACACGGTTAAGAATGTTACCGTGTTGCAGGCTAAAACGTATTTTCCTGATTTTCTTCACGGGTGCAATGTGAATAATTCACTTACCACGTCACACCGAACGGAGAGCCCCAATGACCATTCAGATCCCGGCGACTTTCGCACCCGATGGCACCGCCGGCCGTCCCGAAGCCCGTCGCGACGCCGCGCCGGCCAATGCCGCGCCTGCAACCAATGACGACCGCTACGATGACGGTCTGGTCCACGGCCACACCTGGGCGTCGAGCAACGCGCGCTGCGTCTAATTTTTTTCTTCACACGTCCAGGAAACCCAAAGAATAGGCGGTTGGGTCTACCAACCGCCGGCCCGGCTGAGCGGCGTCGTTTCCCCCAAACGTGCGCCGTTCAGTCGGGATTTTTATTTGCCTGCGAAAAATGCGGGTTAGGTCAAATCGGGGATCAGGCCAAATAGAGGATCAGGCCAATATCGCCGCAATCACCGCCGGATCAACATCCTCGATCCGCGCCGGCTGCCATTTCGGCGCCCGGTCCTTGTCCACCAGCATGGCGCGCACGCCCTCGGCGAAATCCGGATGCGTCGTGGTGGTGCGGGTGAGTTTCAACTCGGCGGCGAGCGCATCCCCGAGCGTGAGCGCGGCACCACGGCGGACCGCGGCGAACGACCATACAACCGACGACGGCGAAACCGCGCGCATCATTCGCAGGCTTTCGCCCGCCCAGTCGCTGCCATCGGCTTCCAGTCGGGCAACAATTTCGGGCACGCTGTCGGCGCCGAAGCAATGATCGATCGCGGCGCGCTGCGCGGCCAGGCTGAACGGCGGCAAAGCTTGCGCGACGACGGCCACAGCCGCCGCGCCATCGCGGGCGATGGCCGCGTTCAGTGCCGCCAGATCGGCCTTGGCGACCAGATGGGTGGCGATGCCGGCATGCACCGCATCGGCCCCTTTCAGCCGCGCGCCGGTCAGCGCCAGGTACATCCCGAGCGCGCCGGGCAGGCGCGGCAGCATGTAGGTGGCGCCGACATCAGGGAACAGCGCGATGGCGGTTTCCGGCATCGCGAACAGGCTGTCCGGCGTGGTGACGCGCATCGCGCCATAAACCGAAACGCCGATGCCGCCGCCCATGCAGATGCCGTCGATCAGCGCGATGTAAGGCTTCGGGTAGGCGGCAATGGTGGCGTTCAGTGCGTATTCCTCGGCGAAGAAGGCTTCCACCAAGGCGGTTTCGCCGGCCACCGCCTGGGCGCGGATGGTGCGAATGTCCCCGCCGGCGCAAAAGGCGCGGCCGCCGGCGCCCTCGATCACCACGGCATGCACGGCGGGCAGGCTGTGCCAGGCGTCCAGCGCCTTCTGCATGCCACGGATCATGTCCAGATCGAGCGCATTGAGCGCCCGCGGGCGGTTCAGCACGATGCGGCCGACGCGGCCATCGACGCTGGCGATCACACTCGGTTCGGCGGCCTCGGCGGTCATGCTTGGTTCCTTTTCCATTCCTTCGATCAGCTATAACCCCGGATCGGGAGTTGCGCGAAGTGACTTGCCGGCGGCAAATGCCGCTCCCGCCATCAACCGAGGCAAGATGTCCGCTTCTAACCCGCCGCTGGTTCGCTTCAATGCCGTGCGGAAAAGCTTCGATGGCGTGCACGACGTGGTGCGCGACCTCACATTGGATATCGCGGCGGGCGAGTTGCTGACCCTGCTGGGCCCATCCGGATCCGGCAAAACCACCGCCTTGATGATGCTGGCCGGGTTCGAGCGGCCGGACGGGGGGGAAATCGAGATGTCCGGCCGCTCCGTGATCGGGCTGCCGGCGCACAAGCGCGGCATCGGCGTGGTGTTCCAGAATTTCGCGCTGTTTCCGCACATGACGGTGGCCGAGAACATCGCCTTCCCATTGCAAGTCCGCCATGTCTCTCGCGCCGAGCAAATCCGCCGCGTCGCCGATGCGCTGGATCTGGTGCGGCTGCCCGGGCTGGGCGACCGGCTGCCGTCCCAGCTTTCCGGCGGGCAGCAGCAGCGCGTGGCCCTGGCCCGGGCGCTGGTGTTCAATCCGCGGCTGGTGCTGCTGGACGAGCCGCTCGGCGCGCTGGACCGCGCCCTGCGCGAGGCGTTGCAGGCCGAGGTGCGCCATTTGCACCGCCAGCTTGGCGTGACCATGCTCTACGTCACCCACGATCAGGCCGAGGCGCTGGCGCTGGCCGACCGGATCGCGATTTTCGCCGGCGGCCGCGTCCTGCAACTCGGCACCCCGCAGGCGCTCTACGACAGCCCGGCCAATTTGTTTGTCGCCGGATTCCTAGGCGAAAATAACCTGCTGCCCGGCCTGGTGCAGGCGATCGAGGACGATATCGCCGTGGTGGCACTTGATTGCGGGGCGGAAATCGAGGCGCGCGTGATCGATGCCGCGGTGGGGCAAGCCTGCATCGTCGCGATCCGCCCGGAACGCGTGGCGGTGGCCGCGATCGCCGCCAGCGAAATGGGCGACGGCGCCATCGACGCGGTGTTGCAGGAAATCGTCTTCCAGGGCGACCAGCTTCGGCTACGCCTGCTGATCGGCAGCGGCCCGGTCGGGCAGGCCGAAATCGCCATCAAACGCCCGGCCGGCACCCCGCTGGGCGGCTTGCAGCCGGGCCGCCTCGCCGCCGTGGCCTGGCAGGCGCACCACGCGCTGGCGTTTCGGACCGGATTAACC
>JAYTQP010000036.1:0-1878 GCA_043746675.1 Rhodospirillales bacterium
CACGACCGGCTTGGGCTTCGGCGGCACCGATGCGGCGACGGCGACCGGTGGTGCGACGGCAGCGGATGCGGGTGCTGGAAGCGGGGCCGGCGCCTCGGCATGGAGCGCCCGCGGGTTGGGGGCTTCGGGGGCGGGTGCCAACTTGCTGTCGTTGGTGTCGTTGCCACCTGACAGAATATCGTTGTTGGCACCGGCGATCTGCATGCCGCCGGGGTTCTCGGGCTTCACCCGGATCGGCCGGTTGTCGGCCTCGATCACCGGCACCGGCCCGGATCTGAAATGGACGAACGAGGCCGCGATGGCCCCGAGGCCGGCGATGGCCAAGATGGCCAAGGCGATGGCGGCGGTGCGGTAAGTGCCGGTCTCCCGTTCGGCCGCGCGGTGGCGCGGGTTGTAATAGCCGGGCGGCGGGATGCTGATATCGTCTGACACGGGCGGTACTTTCCCTCGGGGATCGAAACCCCGGGGCGGACCGGGGCGTCAGCGCATTTCTTCCACGGGCGTCACACCCATGACCGCGAGGCCGGACCGGATCGTCACAGCCGTGGCCGCGATCAGAGCAAGGCGGGCCAAGGTTTCCTCCGGACGGTCCTTTTGTAGGAATCGGAGAGCGGCATCGTCTTTACCACGGTTCCACAGCATATGAAAGTCGGATGCCAAGTCATAGAGAAAAAACGCTATTCGGTGTGGCTCCCTTGCCAAAGCGGCCGCTTCGGCGGTGCGCGGCCAGGCGCTCAGGCGGCGCATCAGCGCCAGCTCCGCTTCGGCTTGCAGGCTGCCGTGGTTGGCGTTCGCCAGCGCGGCGTCGGTGACCGCGTCGGGAGACAGGACTTCGGCGGCGGCGCGCAGCACCGAACGGATGCGGGCGTGGGCGTACTGGACGTAGAAGACGGGGTTTTCCCGGGTGGTCGCCAGCACCTTGTCCAGGTCGAATTCCATCTGCGCGTCGGCGTTGCGGGTCAGCATGGTGAAGCGCACCGCGTCCTTGCCGACTTCGTCCAGTAGCTCCGACAGGGTCACGTAGCTGCCGGCGCGCTTGGACATGCGCACGGGCTGGCCATCGCGCACGATGTGCACGATCTGGCAGAGCACGGCCTCGAATTTTTTTGCCCCACCGGACAGCGCCTTCACCGCGGCGCGCATGCGCGGGACGTAGCCCCCATGATCGGCGCCGAGGACGTCGATCAGGATGTCGAAGCCGCGGTCCAGCTTGTTCGCGTGGTAGGCGATATCGTTGGCGAAATAGGTGTTCGAGCCGTCCGATTTGCGCAGCGGCCGATCGACGGCGTCGCCGAACCGCGTGGCGCGGAACAGGGTCTGCGGGCGCGGTTCCCAGTCGTCTTGCACCTTGCCCTTGGGCGGTTCCAGCACGCCCTCGTAGATCAGCCCGTCGTCGCGCAGCCGGTCGATCAGCGTATAGGCGGCACCGGTCGCCACCAGCGCGCGTTCCGAGGTGAACACGTCCGGCGCCACGCCGA
This sequence comes from Rhodospirillales bacterium, assembly GCA_043746675.1. Lineage (GTDB taxonomy): Bacteria > Pseudomonadota > Alphaproteobacteria > Acetobacterales > Acetobacteraceae > CAITOL01. Next base: position 1,479 of record JAYTQP010000036.1, read on the forward strand.
GGGCGGCTAAATCTTCGCGCACCGCGTCCATCATCGCGGCAATGGTATGGTCGCGGACGGGATCGATCCAGCGTTCCGGCGCGGCGATTCCAAGCGCGTCGGTGGCGAGCGCGGTGCCGTGCGCGGCGGCCAGCGCGGCGCCAACCGCGATCAGGTAGTCACCGCGGTACTGCAGCCCGCCCGGGACCTCGGCGGCGAACGCTTCTTCCGACAGCGGCGTGCCGATCGCTTGCAGATAGCGCCAGTAGGCGGCCCAGGCGAGCGCGGTCACCTGCGCGCCGGCATCGTTGATGTAGTATTCCTTGGTGACCGCGTAGCCCGCCTTGACGAGCAGGTTTGCCAGCGCATCGCCCACCACGGCCCCGCGACAATGACCGATGTGCATCGGACCGGTCGGATT
>JAYTQP010000037.1:0-1834 GCA_043746675.1 Rhodospirillales bacterium
GGCATGGCTGCTGGCGATTTTAGCCAGACCGGTTTCGTCGAATTCGAAATCCTCGTGCGGATACTGCCAGTTGCCGTTGATCGCGTAGGGATCGCCGACCAAATAGCGCGGCGCCGAGGGGCCGGCACGATGGAAATAACGCTCGAAAAAACCCTGCGCGCCGCACCCGGTCAGCGCCAGCAGCAACGCCAGCAGCAGACTGCGCTGCACCAATACGGGTTTCAAAACGTCACCGCATCGCCGAGCAGCCCAACCGACAGCACGTAGAAATCCGACGGGTTGTAGCGTCGCACCGCGAGATGGTTGGGATGGATGACCAGAAACGCCTGATCGGTCGGCCCGCCCGGCAAAACCACCGCCGCCGAGGTGTCCGGCGGCAGCCGGACTGGCAGCTCAACCCCGCGGCGGACCCATTCGGCTACCGTTCTGCGGTTTTCATGCCCGGTGCCGTTGGTATCGAAGCCGGGTTTGAGCCGCACCGGCATGCCCCAGGGCAGTTTGTCGGTATAGCCGGATTTGGCCAGGTAATTGGCGATCGAGGCGAAAATATCGCCGTAATTATTCCACAGGTCGCGGCGGCCATTGCCGCTCCAGCTCACCGCGAATTTCAGGAAACTATCGGGCATGAACTGCCCCTGCCCCATCGCCCCGGCATAGGAGCCGATCATCTGCGCCGGTGCGATGTCGCCGGCATCGAGGATTTTCAGTGCGTCCATCAGTTCCGAGCGGAAGAAGCTGGACCGCCGGCCTTCCCAGGTCAGCGTGGCCAGCGCCTCGATCACATTGAAGCCGCCGCTGGCGCGCCCGTAATCGGATTCCAGCCCCCAGATGCCCAGAATGACGCCCGGGGGCACGCGGTAATGCGCGCATACCTTGCCCAGCAGCGCGCGATGCTTGGCATAGGCTTGCCGTCCGCGCGCAACCCGGTCGGCCGAGACGATGCGCTCGCGATATTGCGCCCAGGTCAGGGTGAATTCCGGCTGCTTGCGATCGAGTTCGATTACCCGCTGATTTACGCGGACGTTGGCGAACGCGCGATCGAGCGTGGCCTGGCGGATACCCCGCTTGCGTGCGTCGGCCTTGATCCCGGAAATGAATTTTCCCCAGTCCCCGCCATTGGCGTAGCCTGGGGCGGCCTGGGCCGGAAGCGCCAGCAGCGCGGGTAAGGCAAGTGCGATTCTACGCGTGAACATAAAGCATGTTTGCCACGCCGGCGGGGTCGCCGGCAATCACGCCCGTCCCGCGGCGATGAATTCCCAGGGGCTGACCTCGCTGGCAATATCGGTCATCACCTCGATCAGGGTCGGGCCGGGTTCATCCAATGCTGCCTCGATCGCCGGGCGGAAATTGTCCGGCGCGGTCACGCGCCAGGATTTCACCCCGAAGCTGGCGGCATACTGCTGGAAATCCGGGTTGTGCAGCTTCGCACCGGCCACCCGGCCGTCGAAAAGCCTGGTCTGGTCGCGCAGCACGTTGCCGTAGGCGCTGTTGTTGAACACAACCGTCACCAGGCCGATGCCATATTGCACGGCGGTGGCGAGCTCGCTGCCGGCAAACAGGAAGCCGCCATCGCCGGTCAGCGACACCACTTTCTTGTCTGGCGCGCCAACCTTCACCCCCAGCGCAATCGGAAAGCCGGCGCCGAGAGTGCCTTGCCAGCCGGATGTCACGAAGCCGCCGGGGCGATGGATGGGATAGCCGAAATAGGCGGTGAAGGCGGACTGACAGACCTCATCGACCACGAAACTATCGTCCGGCATTACCGAACGGAGAATATCGAGGTAGGCCATGTGTGGCTGCACCTTCTGGATCGCCTTGGCGACATCGGCCTTGG
>JAYTQP010000038.1:0-3529 GCA_043746675.1 Rhodospirillales bacterium
CCCAGCGTCGCCAGCCCGATGGTGGATTTGCCGGCGCCACTTTCACCGATCAACCCGAGCACTTCGCCGCGCCGGAGAACGAAGCTAACATCATCGACCAGCACCGGGCCCGGCCCGGCATCGGTGCGCACTTCCACCCGCAGGGCGGCCACATCGAGCACGATATCGCCGAGGTTGCGGGTCATACGCCCTCACCGTAGCCGCGGGCGTGCAGCGCCAGCAGCCAGTCTACCACGAAATTCACCCCGATGGTCAGCAGCGCGATCGCCCCGGCGGGGTAGAACGGCGCCGGACTGTCGAGCGCGATCACGTCGCGGTAATCGCGCACCATGCTGCCCCAGTCCGCGGTGGGCGGCTGCACGCCGAGGCCGAGGAACGACAATGCGGCAACGAACAGAAATGCGAAGGTAAAGCGCAGACCGAATTCTGCGATCAGCGGCGCCATCGCGTTGGGCAGGATTTCCCGGCTGATCACCCACCACAGGCCCTCGCCGCGCATCCGGGCGGCCTCGACATATTCCAAAGCGCCGATATTGACCGCGAGCGCGCGGGCGAGGCGAAATACCCGTGTGCTGTCCAGGCAGGCCAGCGTTACCACCAGCACGCCTAGGTCGGTGCCCATCACCGAGAGCACCACGAAGGCGAAGATCAGCGCCGGCATCGCCAGCATCAGATCGACGAAGCGGGACAGCGCCATGTCCACCCAGCCCTTGCTGATCGCCGCGGTGAAGCCGGTGATGATGCCGATGGTGAAGCTGAGTGTGGTGATCAGCAGGCTGAGGCCGATCGACATGCGCGCGCCATAGAGCAGGCGGCTGAGAATATCGCGGCCAAGATTGTCCAGCCCGAGCCAATGGGCGGCGTCCGGGGCGGCCCAGGCGTCGCCGACGATGTCGGCCTGCGGGAACGGGGCGAGCAGCGGGGCGAACAAGGCGGCGAGCAAATTCGCCGCGATGATGGCAAGCCCGATCGCCGCCGGCAGCGGCACCCGCGCGCCAAACAATTTCATCGGCCGCGCCGCAGGGACGATATCATCGGCCGCGCCGCAGGAACGATATCATCGGCCGCGCCGCAGCCGGGGATTGCTGAGAATGCCCATCACGTCGGCGGCGAGGTTGAGCAGGATGAACACGCAGGCGAAGATCAGCCCGCATGCCTGCACCACCGGCAGGTCATGCTTGGACACCGCATCGACCAGCAACTGCCCCAGCCCGGGATAGACGAACACCACTTCCACCACCACCACGCCAACCACGAGGTAGGCGAGGTTGAGCGCGATCACCGCGATGATCGGCGCCAGCGCGTTCGGAAACGCATGCCGCACCACCACGCGGGATTTCGAGAGGCCCTTGAGGAACGCCATTTCGATGTACGGGCTGGCCATGATGTTGAGCACGCTGGCCCGCGTCATTCGCATCATGTGGGCGACCACCACCAGCACCAAGGTTAGCATTGGCAGGAAGGTGAGATCGATCCGTTGCAGCAGCGTATTATCCGCGGTCACGTTGGCCAGCGAGGGAAACAGCCCCCAGCGCACGGAGAAATACTTCACCAGCAGATAGCCGACAAGATATTCCGGTATCGAAATTGTTAGCAGGGTGACGAAATTGATCGCGCGGTCGTACAGGCTGTTCTGATAGATCGCCGCCAGCAGACCGAGCATTACCGCCAGCGGCACCGCCACCAGGGCTGCGAACGCTGCCAGGAAGAAGGTGTTGCGCAGCCGTGGCGCGAGGTCTTCCATCACCGGGTGCTGGTTCGACAGGCTGACGCCCAGATCGCCCCGCACGGCATGGCCGATCCATTCCAGATAGCGCACCGTCGGCGGCCGATCCAGGCCGAGCTGGGCGCGCAGCTCGGCGACATTTTCCGGCGTCGCCGCGTTTTGCAGGATCGCGGTCGCCAGGTCGCCGGGCAGAATTTCCGTGCCAGCGAAGATCAGCATCGAGGCCGCCAGAACCGTCGCCGCGCCGAAGGCCAGCCGCAGAATGACCAGGCGCAGCATCGACGAGGTTATGCCTTCAACCAGCCGGAGGAGATGATGTTGGAGTTGTTCATATCCGACAATGAGGCCGGCACGTGGCCGCCGATGCGGTTGTTGTGACCGTCGATGCTGTCGCGGAATGCCGGCACCAGGGTGGCAACATCAGCGGACATTAGCGCCTGGGCCTCAAACAGCAGGGTTTTGCGCTTGGCTTGGTTCAGTTCGCCGCGCGCGGCATCCAGCAGGGCGCCGAATTTCGGGTTTTTATAGTGGCTTTCGTTCCATGGCGCGGTCGGGCCGTAGCCGACATCCAACATTTGAGTGGCCGTCGTACGGCCGGCCCAGTAGCTGACGACGCAATTGCCCTTCAGCCACACGTTGCTCCAGAATCCGTCCGCCGGCTCTTTCTTCACGTCCACCTTCAGCCCGGCCTTGGCCAGATTGGCCTGGAACAAGGTTGCCATATCGACCGCGCCGTTGAAGGCGGCGTCCGACACCTGGATGGTGACGGCGCCGGCGAAGCCGGATTTCTTCAGATGGAACCTGGCCTTGTCGGGGTCGTAGGCGATTGGCTTGATCGTGTTGTTGAAATAGGGATCGTTCTTCGGGATCGGGGTATCCACCCCGGGGCTGCCATAGCCGCCGAACAGGGTTTTCACCAGTTGCGGCCGATCGATGCCGTATTTCATCGCCAGCCGCAGATCATGGTTGGCGAACATCGCGCCGGGATCCTGCAGCAGGGAGACAACCGTGTGCCAGCCGCCGGACGACACCACGATGCCGAGGTCGCGCTTGCCCTTCACCAGGGCGGCCACCTTCGGATCGACCCGGTTGATCACATCGACCTGGCCGGAGATCAGCGCGTTCAGCCGGGCTGTGCTGTCGTTGATCACGGTCAGATCGAACCCATCGACGAAGCCGCGATCCTGGCGGTAATAGTTCGGGTAGCGCTTGCCCTGCACCCGCACGCCGGGCTGGTAGCTGTCCAGCATGTAGGCGTTGGTGCCGGGCGCCTTGCCCAGATCGGTGGTGCCGGCGGGCACCATGCGGTTATGGTAGTCGGTCAGCACCATCGGAAAATCGGCGTCGCCGGATTTCAGGCTGATGGTGATCTGGTATTCGCCGGTTTTTTTCACATCGGTGATCGCGCTGAACGAGCCGGCCGCGCCGGATTTGGTTTTGCCACGATGCAGGTTGATGGAAAACACCACGTCGTCGGCATTGAAGGTTTTGCCGTTATGGAAGGTGACGCCCTTGCGCAGGTTGAACACCCATTCGGCGGCGCCCGGCTTGGCTTCCCAGCTTTCCGCCAAATCGCCGGCAGCCTTGTTGCCGGCGCCCACTTCGATCAGCGCACCGTAAATCGCGAAGCCGCCGACGGTGGCGACGCTGTCATTCCAGCTGGTCACGTCCATACTGTCGGTAGTGCTGCCGCCGCCGACGCCCAACCGCATCACCCCGCCCTTGCGCGGCGTATCCGCCGCATAAGCGTCTTCGGAGGCGACGATCCCGGCCAGAGCGGTGGCGCTGGCACCCAATGCGGCG
>JAYTQP010000039.1:0-4684 GCA_043746675.1 Rhodospirillales bacterium
ATCGCGATGCTCGGCCAAATGCCTGGCCGCACCCAGCAGCATCGTGGTGTGCCCATCATGGCCGCAGGCATGCATCACGCCTGGGTTCTGCGAAGCATAATCCGCGCCGGTGGTTTCATGGATCGCCAGTGCATCCATATCAGCCCGCAGCCCGATCGCGCGCTGGCCCGGCAGCCGGCCTTTGATGGTGCCGACAACGCCGGTTTTGCCGACGTTCTCGGTCACAGCGATACCCCATTCCCGCAGCTTGGCCGCGACCAGCGCGGCGGTGCGAACCTCCTCCAGACCCATTTCCGGATGCGCATGAATGTCGCGGCGAATGGCCACCAGTTCGGCGAGATGCGGGCCGATCAGGGCTAGGGTGGGGTGTTCGGTCATCGCTGGTTCCTTGTAAGGCTTAGGCAAGCGCTTCTTTTTTGGAAAAAAGAAGCAAAAAACTTTTCTACTACAGCGCGGTGTTGATGGCACGCGCCAATACTTCGCCGGCGCGTTGGCATTCGGCGGCGGTAACGTCCAGATGCGTGGTGGCGCGGATGGTGCGCGGGGCGAACGCGCCCACCAACACCCCCTCCTGCGCGGCGCGTTGCACCACCGTGGCGGCATCCGGCAACGGCGCCGGCAGCCGGAAAATCACGATGTTGGTCTGCACCGTCGCCGTGTCGATCTCCGCCTTGGTCTGCGCCACGCGGCCCGCGATCACCCTGGCATTGGCGTGGTCATCGGCCAGCCGATCGAAGCCCTGATCGAGGGCGAACAGGCCCGCCGCTGCAAGAATGCCCGATTGGCGCATCGCCCCGCCGAACATCCGCCGCGCCCGCACGCCACGCTGCATCGCCGCCGCACTGCCGGCCACCAGGCTGCCGACCGGGCAGCCGAGGCCCTTGGACAAAGCCACCGACACAACATCGAACGGCGCCGCCAGTTCCGCCAGCGACCGCCCGCTGGCGACCGCGGCATTGAACAGCCTGGCGCCATCCAGATAGGTGCCGCAGCCGAGCGCGCGGGCGGCGGCGCAGATTGCGACGACTTCGCCCTGGGGGAAAACGATTCCGCCGCCGCGATTATGGGTGTTCTCGATCGCCACCAGCGTGGTCGGCGGAAACACCACATGCCCCGGCGGCTTATAGGCGGCCTGCATCTGCGCGGTGCTGAAAACCCCGTTTTCTCCGACAACCATGAACTGCACCCCGGCGTTGGCCGCCGAGGCGCCGGATTCGTGCCAGACGATGTGCGCCTCAGCCCCCACCACTACCTCGTCGCCCGGCTGGGTCAGCAGTTTCAGGCCGATCTGGTTGGCCATCGTCCCGCTGGGAACGAAAATCGCCGCTTCCTTGCCGAGCAATTCGGCGACACGCGTTTGCAGCAGATTGACCGAGGGATCTTCGCCATACTGATCATCGCCCACCGGTGCCTGCGCCATGGCGATGCGCATGGCGTCCGATGGCCTTGTTACTGTGTCCGAGCGGAGATCGATGATGCGCATGGCCTGCTTCCTTGTTGTGCGGATAATATCGACCGCGCCTGGTTAACCCGCATTTTTCAGACTAAAAAAGATCCGGCGGCACCGCAGCATCCGGTGCCTTCGTTGCAGATCCGCATTCCAATGGCTCAAGCATCCGCAGCGCCAGCATCCGCCGTTCGTCAGCGCGTCGGCGGCGGCGGTCGTTTGAGGATGATCGGCTGCGGCTTGCCCTTGCGCCCTTCGGTGCGCGCCTGTTGCAGGATGCGCAGCACTTCCGCCTTGTCTTTCAGGAACACGGCGTCGCGCAGCGCGTCGTTGATCTGCGCCTGGCCGCCGGTGTAGCCGGGCGGGCCGGGGATGGCGAGGTAGACCGGCACCTCCGCCGCCACCCCGGCGGCAACCGATTCCGCCAGCCCCTCGGCTTTCAATGCCGCACCGGTCAGCAGGGTGAAAATCACCCCGATCCGCTGCGCGTAGGTTGAACGCGGCGGCTCATGCTGCAAGCGCACCAGCACGCCGGAGGTATCCGGCCGCAAGGTCGGGCGGATCCATTTCAACTGCCGCCAGCCGCAGAAATAGGTGCGACAGGTTTGCGGGCGGGCATCGTAGATCGCGCAACGATGGTCCGGCAGCGCGTTGCGGCAGCGAATGCCTTGCAGTTTCTGCATTGCCGGATCGTCGATCGTCAGCGCGACGCAGCAGACATTGCAACTGCCGCATTCCCGGTCTGGTACCAGCGGCTGGGTCGGGAGCGCGTCCATGCAGATCACCGCAGAGGTTGCAGGACTTTATTGTAGCACCGAATGCGCGATTACGGCGAGATCGGCGCGGTTGCCGGCATGGCGTTGTCCAATACGGTTGGCAGCAGGCGGCTTTGCAGATGGTTGATGCCGCCGTCGGCCTGCATTGCTTGCAACTGCGATCGCGCCGCCACCATCGCCGCGCAGCGCCCGACATTATAGGCATCCAGCATTTCGATGATTTCGCGAAAGCCGAGCCGGATCGGGCCGGGCGAGGCGGCCGGAAATTTCGCTTCCAACGCACGCTGCCCGGCGCTGCCGATCATCAGGCAGACCACCTGGCCGGAGAGGTCGCCCACGTCGCGGATCGGCGAGGCTTGTGGCACCAGCACGGAAACCGGGTCGGCCGAGGCAGCCGCCGCCACCCCAATAGCAAGTGCAAGCCAAATGCCCCCAAGCAGCCCCGTGAAAAAAGTTTTTTGCTTCTTTTTTTCAAAAAAGAAGCGCTTCCTTCCCTTTGCTTTGATGCCTGTCCACATCAATTATACGCCGGCAGCGTCGCCGGCAGCGGGTTGAAATGCGGCGGCGGCGGGGCACTGATGCCTTGCGCGATGTCGGTCGGGATGATGCCGATCGCCGCGCAGCCTTTGCCGTCGTAGTGCGGCAGTTTGCTGATGATCGCGTCGTCGATCATGGCGTAGCTGGCCGGCAGCAGCGGCCGGGTGCCGGCCAGCCGGGCGGGATCGAAGGCGGACAGCAGATCGTCGGTTTCGGATGTGTTGATGTCGCGTGGCCCGAGGTGATGCTGCACGAAGCCGTTCGGCCCGTTATATTTCGGGTCCGTGCCGGAGATCAGGGCAGCTTTTTCCTCCGGCAGGCTGGCCAAAGGCGGCAGGTCGTAGAGCGCGTTCAGGGTTTCGATCACCGCGTTATGGTCGCCCTCGGCGTGCGAGACCACATGGGCGCGGGCATAGGGGGAAACAACGATCAGCGGAATGCGCACGCCGCGCGCCAGCGGCAGCCCGTCCGGCCCGTAGGACAGGATGCGCGGCGGCACGTGGTCGTAGAAACCATCGGATTCGTCGTAGGTGATGATGATCGCGCTTTGCGCCCAGAGTTCGGGATTACCGGCAACCGCGTTGATCACCCGGGCTGCCATGGCTTCGCTGATCATACGATCGGTGTAGGCGGGGTGATCGTCATCGCCGTGCTTGGTTTTGGCGATGGCGGCACGGTCGGACGGGGTCAGGGCGGCCGGGAAGTTGGGGTTCTGGATCGGCGGCGTCATTGCTTCGAGGTTGCTGAAACCGCCCCGAATGTAGAACACGCCGCCGTTTTTCGGGAGCGCGTTGGATTTCATGTCGGCCATGAAATCGCCCATGCCGCGCAAATTGCCGGCGAAGGCGGGGTTGTTGGCGATATAGCCGAAATATTGCGGCCCCTGGTGGTGGCTGACATAGCCGACATGGCTGGCAACGCCGGCGGCTTCATAGGGTTCGTGGTTATAGCCCTCCTGATACCAGCGCCAGGCCACCGGTTTGCCGCCACGCCCGGTGATGAAGGGGATATCGGCGGTGATGTCGGCCAGATCGGTCGCCGGCGCGCGATCCTGGTGCATCATTGCCGCCGCATCGCGGCCGGCAAGGGTCAGCGGCAGGGCGGCGAAGGTGAGGTTGGCGGTGATGTTGCCATCGCGGTAATTTTCCGACGGGCTGTTTGGCTGAAGTTTCGGGCTGTTGGGATCGAATTGCGACCCCCAGAACGGCTGCGGGTCGTTGACCACAGGCACGTTCTGCAACTTGCCTTTATGGGCGCCAGCCGCAACCGCGATCGGATCGGACCCGTGCTTAACCCACTGGGTTTCACCGGCTTGCCCGGCAAGCATGGCAATGGCGTTCGGGGTGGACGGCCCATCTTCGGTGGCGAAGATATTGTCGAACAGCACGAAGCGGTTGGCATAGTGCCAGAAGAACGGGATGGTATCGCAGTCGATATGGCTCATGACCAGTTGGGCGAACTGCTTGCCCATGGCGTCGGAGGCGGGATTGTTGGCCCGTGCGACGCGGGCATAGTCGGCCTGGGCGAACTGGTCCATGCGGGGCGCGCCATCGACCACGTGCAGTTTGTGCGCGAGGCCGACATGGCTGTGATCGACGCTATCGACGAAGCTGGCATTTTCCTGCGGCCCGAGCCGGAAGGCGCTGACCGCGGTGGTTTTGCCGGCCAGATCGGTGAAGCTCTGCTGCAGGCCGGGTGTGTGGGCGGCATCGCGGGGACCGAAGCTGTCGGCATACAGCCCGTTGGCGCCGGGAAAGCTGCCGAATTCATTGTCGAAGGAATGGTTTTCGTTGAAGATCACGAAAACATACTTCACCTTCGCGCGCAGCCGCCGGATAAGTTCGGCACGGTCGACTGCGGGGTCTTTCGCGGGATCGACGAAATACGGCACGATCGCCGGCCCCGGCGCCGGTTGCGCGGTGAC
>JAYTQP010000040.1:0-6956 GCA_043746675.1 Rhodospirillales bacterium
GTGGCCGGCCGGCGACGGCCCGGTGATCGGCCCGGTAATCGGCACGGTCGCGGCGTTGCGGGCGGAGAAAAATCTGGCCCGGCTGATACGGGCCTTCGCCATGGTAGCGATGCCATGCCGGCTGGTGATCGTCGGCGATGGGCCGGAGCAGGCCGGATTGCGGGCGCTGGCCGCGCGATGCGCGGTAGCCGAGCGGGTATTTTTCACCGGCCATGTCGCCGCGCCGCAGGGGCTGTTTCGCAGCTTCGATATCTACGCGCTGTCGTCGGACACCGAGCAGATGCCGATGACGGTGCTGGAGGCGATGGCCGCATCGCTGCCGGTGGCCGGCACCGATGTCGGCGATGTCGGCGCCATGCTGGCGGTCGAAAACCGCGCCCAGATCGTTCCGCTCACCGATGAAGCCCTGGCCGGCAGCCTGCGAAATCTGGTCGCCGATGCCGGCTTGCGTCGCCGGCTGGGGGCGGCCAACCGCGCCAAGGTGGTCGCCGATTACGACCAGCAAACCATGTTCAATGCCTATGCGGCGCTATTCGACGCTACGCGTTAGCGATTAGCCCCCGGCACCCACAGAACATCGCCGCCGGCCCGCGCATTCAAATGCCGGCTCAGAACGAACAAATGATCCGAGAGACGGTTGAGATAGCGCACCACGGCCGGGTTCACGTCCTCGATGTGCGACAGCCCGACCACCAGCCGCTCAGCGCGGCGGGTGATGGTGCGGGCGAGGTGGGCGGCGGCGGCGGCGGGGCAGCCGGCCGGCAGCACGAAGCTTTTCAGCGCCGGCAGATCGGCGTTCATGCCGGCGACTTCGGCTTCCAGCCGGATCGATGGCGCGTCGGTCAGCCGCAGCCGCTCGCCGGCCGCGCCGGGCACGCAGAGATCGGCGCCGATGTCGAACAGATCGTTCTGGATGCGGGCCAGCATGGCGTCGCTGGCGGCATCGGCGTGCAGGCGGATCATGCCGATGCAGGCATTGGCTTCGTCCACGGTGCCGTAGGCGTCCACCCGCAGTGCGTCTTTCGGCACCCGGCTGCCATCGCCGAGCGAGGTTTCACCGCTGTCGCCGCCACGGGTGATGATGCGATCGAGACGAACCATTCAGGTTACTCCGGCAGAAAGGTGATTTGGATGTCGAACGTATCGAGGATTTTGGCGCCGTTGTAAGTGGCGGGCTCGCAATGCCAGGTGAGCAGCCGCGCGTGGGCGGCATCGTCCAGCAGCGGGAAGCCTGAAGATGTCAGGATATCGGCCAGGATAACATCGCCGTGCGAGCCGATATGCAGGCGCAGCGTAACGCTGCCGCGCTCGCCGCGGTCCAGCGCCTGTCGCGGGTAGACCGGATAAAGATTGTGTTCACCGGCGCAACTGGCGGCATGGCCGTTGTTTCGGGTGAAACCGATGGAAAGATCGTCGCCGGGCTGCAAGGTCGGGGGTGGTGGTGGCAGGGCTGCCGGTTGCGGCGGCGGCGGTGGCGCTGGAATGATTGGCGCGTCCGCAACTGGCGGCGGCGGTGGCGAGGCTGGGGGCTGCACCGGCGGCGCAGGTTTCGCGGCGGGCTGCGGCGGCTTGGGTGGCGGTGGGGCCGGCGGGGTGCTTTCGCGCAGTTCGACTTCAACCGCGCGTGGCTCCGCCGGCGTCGGCGGTGGCAGGAAGGTGCTGGCCACCACCAGGCCGGCGATCAGCAGATGGATGGCGAGGGAAAGTGCCAGGCTGCGCTTCATGGTGCCTGCGGCGGCAGCAGGCGTGCCGCCGGATCGAGCCCGAACGGCAGCCCGAAAGCGGCGGCAGCGGCCGGCAGCGCGGCACCGGGCGTTGCATCGGCGACGATCCGGCCGTCCCGCAGCACCAGCATCCGATCGGCGTAGTCGCGCGCCAGATCGAGCGCGTGCAGCACCACGATCACCGTCGCACCCGCCTGCGCGGTGCGGCGCAGCAGCGCCATGATGGCGTGCGCGGCGGCAGGGTCGAGGTCGGCGGTCGGTTCGTCCAGCAGCAGGGTTTGCGCCTCGGTTGCCAGCACGCGGGCCAACATCGCGCGCCGCGCCTGTCCGCCGGAAATGCGGTCGACGCGGGCGGACCGCAAGGCTTCCAGGTCGCAAAGCCGCAAGGCGCGGGCGATCGGCGCCGGCGCGCGGTCGCCGTGCGGCAGGCGGCCGAGGGCGGCAACCTCGGCGACTGTCAGGCCCCAGGCGCAGCGCGCGCCCTGCGGCAAATAGGCGACCGCCTTGGGCGCGCGCGCCGGCACGCCAGGCAGCAGGCCGGCCAGCGCCCGCAGCAAAGTGGATTTGCCGGCGCCGTTCGGCCCGCACAGCGCCACCAGGCTGCCCGCTGTGGCGCTAAATTCGATGTCATGCAGCACCGCCCGATCGCCGAGCATGATCCTGCTTGCGGCCAGCGCGATCACGGCGCGATCCGCCGCGCGATGCGCACCAGAAACGGCGCGCCGAGCAACGCGGTCAGCACCCCCAACGGCGGTTCCTGCGACAGCGGCAACAGCATTGGCGCGGCGCGCGCCAGCAGGTCGGCCGCCATCAGCAGCGCCGCGCCGGCGAACACCGACGCCGCCAGCAACGATGCCGGCCGCTGGCCGAACCAGGGCCGCAGCAAATGCGGCACCACCAGCCCGACGAAGCCGATGCTGCCGGCGACCGCGGTGCCGGCGCCCACTGCCAGCGCGGTGCCGGTGGCCGCCCAGAACAGGGTGCGGCCAACCGGCTGCCCCAGCGTTGCCGCCACATCCTCGCCCAACGCCAGCGCATCCAGCCCCGGCCCCAGCCGTAGCAGGATTGTGACCCCGAGCAGGATCGGCGGCGCGGCCAGCGCCAGATGGGTCAGGCTGCGATCCTGCAAACCGCCCATTAGCCAGAAGGTGATTTCCGCCAGCGCAAACGGGTTCGGCGCCAACGCCAGAGCGAGCGCCAGCAAAGCGGCCGCCAACGCCGACAGCGCGACCCCGGCCAGGATCAGCGATGGCGCCGACGGCGCCCGGCCGGCCAGCGCGAACAGAAACACGCAGGCGACCCCGGCGCCGGCCAATCCGCCGATCGGCAACGCCGGCGCAAACCGCGCCGATACCCCCCAATAGAACGCCAGCATCGCCCCCAATGCCGCCCCACCGCCGATGCCCAGCAGCCCGGGATCGGCCAGCGGATTGCGCAGCCCACCCTGCAACACCGCGCCGGACAGGCCCAATGATGCGCCAACCAACCCCGCCAACGCCGTCCGCGGCAGGCGAAGCTGCCAGACAATATCCGGGTCGGGGATCCCAAAGCCGGAGGCGCCCAGCAGCAGACCGCCGCCGAACAGCAGCGCCACCAAACCGGCCAGGCCAAGGATGCCGCGTCCGGTCATGGTGCCAGCAATGCCACCGCGTCCGCCACCCAAGGGCCGCCGCAGGCCAGCAGCGCTGGCGGAATGCGCCGGGTCGGGATGTTGCGTAAAGCGGGGTGGCGCAGAAAATCGGTGGCCAGCGACGGGTAGGCCGGGGCTTGCGCGATCACCAGCAAGGCCGGCGGATGCGCAACCAGCATTTCCAAATCCTGCCGTCGGCCGCCGGCGTTGCGCAAACCCGCCGCGCGCAACACGCTGTCGGCCAGCGAACCTGCCGTCGCGGTATAGCCGCGCGCCTCCAACGCAATGGCCTGCAACGGCGGACGCGGCGGCACGCGTGCCAGCGTCGCATCCATCGCGGCGAGCAGCGCGGCGCCCCTTGCCGGCACCCCCAACAGCGCCGCCAGCCGGGTGGTTTCCTTACGAATGCCCGGAAAATCCTCCGGCAGCGTGCTGCGCACCACCCGCACGCCATGCCGCTCCAACGCCGCCAGCGTGGCCTGCGCGCCCCAGTCGGCGGCCAGCACCAGATCCGGCTTCAACGCCAGCACCGCCTCCGCATCGGCCCTTACCCACGGCAGCGATGCCGCCTGCTCGGCCACGACAGAAAGCGACGGATCGCGCGCCAGCGGGCTGAGTGCCGCGACCTGCCCCGGCGCCAGCTTCACCAGATATTGGTCGGTGCAGAGATTGAGCGAAACCACCCGCGCTTCGGCGCCGGCGCTGAACAGCAAAGCCGCAAGCAGCAGACGGATCACAGCACCATGATGCCGAGATGCTTGGCCTTGCCCTCCGGCTCCACGTGAATGGTGATCATCAGACCTTCCATCTCGGCCTTCAACGCCGCCTCGATCCGATCGCAGATGATATGCGCGGCCGAAACCGTGAGGCTGCCGGGCACCACCAGATGGAATTCCAGGAAGGTCAGCCGCCCGGCGTGGCGGGTGCGCAGGTCGTGCGCCTCGATCGCGCCTTCGGCGTGCTCGGCAACCAGCGCCCGGATCCGCGCCACTACCGCTGGCGCGGGCGCGGAATCCATCAGCCCGTCAACCGAGGAGCGGATCACGAAGCCGCCTGATAGCAGCACGTAGCCTGCGATCAGCGCCGCCACCAGCGGGTCCAGCCAAAGCACGCCGCTCACCATCACCAGCCCGACGCCGATGATCGCCCCGATCGCGGTCACCACGTCGCTGAAAATATGCTGCGCATCGGCCAGCAGCGCCGGCGAGCGCAGTTGCCGGCCGCGCCGCCGCAACAGCAGCGCCCAGCCTAGATTGATCACCGTCGCCGCACCGTTCAGCGCCGCGCCAACCCCGCCGTGGGCGATCGGCACCGGCGTCTGGTAGGTCCGCCAGGCCTGGTCCAAAATCACCAATGCGGCGGCCACGATCAGCGCGCCCTCGATCACGGCGGCGAAGAATTCCGCCTTGTCATGCCCGTAGGGGTGGTCCGCATCGGCCGGCTTGGCCGCCAGCCGCAATGCCAGCAACGACACCGCCGCCGCGGCCACATTGACCACAGTTTCCGCCGCGTCGGAAAACAGCGCCGCACTGCCGGTGACCCACCAGGCCAGCAGCTTGACGCCAAGCACGATTGCCCCGACGGCAATGCTGCCAAGGGCCAGTCGCTCTGCTCTGGTCACAAATCGGTCCCGGTTGTTCCACGTGGCGTCGGTCTACCAAACCCGCACGCATCAGTCATCTGCCGGCGATCACGGAAACAGTTTTCCGCTCGCCCAGCCGCTGGCGATGCGGGTGAAAGTCGTCCGGTCATGCAGCCGGAACGGCATATCCTGCCAGAATTCGAACCAGGCCGGCACGATCCGATAGCCATTCCAATGCGGCGGCCGCGGAATGACATCGCCGGGGTACTTTGCGTCGTATTCGGCCAGCCGCGCTTCCAGCAGGCCGCGCTCGGCCAGCGGCGCCGATTGCAGCGATGCCCAGGCACCCAGGCGAGAAACCCGCGCCCTGCTGGCATAATAGGCATCCGCCTCGGCCTCGGTTGCCGGCTCCACATGGCCTTCGACGCGAACCTGCCGGTGCAGCGATTTCCAATGGAACAGCAGTGCCGCGTGCGCGTTGGCGGCCAGCTCGTGCCCCTTGCGGCTGGTGGTGTTGGTGTAGAACACGAACCCGCTGGCATCCCAGTCTTTCAGCAGCACGATCCGCGCCGACGGCAACCCGCCCGGCGTCGCGGTGGCAACGGTCATCGCATTGGCATCGTTCGGCTCGGTCGCCTCGGCTTCGGCGAACCAGGCCTGGAACTGGGCGAACGGATCGGAGTGTAACATTTCGGCACCTTTGCGAATGGCAGTTGCTGTGTGCGCCGGCGATGCAGGCAAGCCAAGCCGCCAAGCCCCTTGCCGTCATGGGGGGTGCTATGCGACGAGGGGCGCCACGCCGCAATCCGCCGACGATCCCACGCAGACATCAGGATATGACGATCATGGATGGTGAATCCAGCCAAGCCCCGATCCGCGGCACCCTGCTCCAGGGCAAGCGTGGCCTGATCATGGGCGTCGCCAACGACCATTCGCTCGGCTGGGGGATCGCTGCCGCCTGCGCCGCCCAAGGTGCGGAGCTTGCCTTCACCTATCAGGGCGAGGCGCTCGGCAAGCGGGTGAAACCGTTGGCCGAACGCCTCGGCGCCAGCATCGTGCTGCCGTGCGATGTCGCCGACGACGCCAACATGGACGCCGCCTTCGCCGACCTTGGCACGCGCTGGGACGGCATCGATTTTCTGGTTCACGCCATCGGTTTCGCCGACAAAGCCTTCCTGCGCGGCCGCTACGCCGACACGCCGCGCGCCGCCTTCCTGCAGGCGATGGATATCTCCTGCTACAGCTTCGTCGCCGTTGCCGGCCGGGCCGCGAGAATGATGCGCCCCGGCGGCTCCATCCTGACCCTGAGCTATTACGGCGCCGAAAAAGTCATTCCGCATTACAATGTGATGGGCGTTGCCAAGGCAGCGCTGGAGGCCTCGGTGCGCTACCTCGCCGCCGATTTCGGCAAGGACGGCATCCGGGTGAACGGCATCAGCGCCGGCCCGATCCGCACCCTGGCGGCCAGCGGCATCGGCGACTTCCGTTACATTCTGAAGTGGAACCAGTATAATTCGCCATTGGCGCGCAACGTCACCATCGAAGATGTCGGCGGGTCGGCGGCGTATCTGCTGTCCGACCTGGCATCCGGCGTCACCGGGGAAGTCCATCACGTCGATTGCGGCTACCACACCGTTGGCATGAAAAACCCCGAGGCGCCGGATATCGCCGCCGCCAACGAATAGATTTATCCCGCCCGGAGCAGGCGGTGATGCTTCTTACCTGATGAAAGCTTAAGCCCCGCGACGAGACTTTCGGCCGGGATGACCTGCGCTTCGTCGCCGATCGCCACATCGTTCACCCGTGCGCCGCCGCCCTTGATCAACCGACGCCCCTCGGCGTTGCTGGCGACCAGGCCGGATAGCACCAGCAGCCGGAACACCGGCAGGCCATCGCCGATCTCGGCCCGTGGGATCGTAATCAGCGGCAGCGCATCGGCACTGCCACCTTCCTCGAAGGTGCGTCGGGCCGCCTCGGCGGCCTGTTCGGCGGCGGCGGCGCCATGCGCCAGCGCGGTTGC
>JAYTQP010000041.1:0-4181 GCA_043746675.1 Rhodospirillales bacterium
ACCATTGCGCCCGGCCGAATGCCCGCCGCGAAAGCCGCCAGATGGGCGTAGCGGGTGGTCATCCCGTCGGCGTGGCGAATGTCGATCATGTTGCCATAAGCGTAATAACGGCCGGCAAAAATCACCGTGCCGCCAAGTGCCGCGCGCACCGGCGATCCATAGGGAGCGGTCAGGTCCAACCCGGTATGGCCGCGCCCGACCCCGCGCGAAACCTGCTTCAACTGCGCCGCCGGCATCAGCATCGCGCCACACAGATCGGCAGCCCTGGCCCCCATCACGGGGGCCAGGGCCACCAATACCGCAAACCCGCAAGCCATTGTTATTTTGCGCATCCGAGCTCGGTAACACGCATGGGTCGATAAATCCACCCCCGCAACCGCCCTGCTGCGGCCCTATTGCACCGGCGAAAACACCGTCGGCGCCAGGATGCGGTTTTCCATGTTCACCAGCACATCGGCGCTCGCCGCCGCCGCCAGATAAGCCCCCCAGGCCGGATCGGCCGCCATCGCCTTGCGCCGCGCTTCCCGATCGGCCTGGCTGTCATAGCCCCACATATGCACCACCCGGTTCAGCTCCCCCTCCACCGTGGTGTACCAGCCCAGGCAACGCCCGAGATATTTCTGCTGCAACGGCCAGGCCAATTCCTGATAGATTTTCACGAAATCGCCCATGCGGTTGGGCTTGCAGGTGTAAATGCGCAGATCGACGATCATCCCGGATTTCTCCCTTGCCACGGCCGGCCAACCCAGCCCGGCCGCAAGCCTAACCCAGCCCCCGCCAACTCCAAAGCTGGCCGTATGCCCTACGGATGCAACAGCGCCGCCAGGGTCTGCGAAAGCACCGCGACGCCACCGGCGTTGTGCGGATCGGCGCCGCTTTGCAGGCCGACGATCTTCCAGCCGTCCGGATCGTGGCGCAGCAGCGGGCCGCCGCTGCCGCCGCGGGTGCCGGCGCAGGAATGGCGCAGCAGCGATCCGCCAACGCCCAGCACCACGCAATCCGGATCTATTTGCAGGCGTTGGGCGCGATCCTGGTTAAAGCCCGGCAGCACGATCTGTTGCCCCGCTTGTGCGGCGGCCAGCGGCAATGCAAGCCGGGCGGGAATGAGCGGGATGGCCAGGGTCAGCACCGCCGCGTCGGCCGGGCGGGTTGCGTCTGGCCGACGCGGATCGTAGCCGGGTACCAGGCGGTAGGTGGTGACCAAACTATGCCCGGCGAATTTGCCGTCGGCATAGCCGCTCAGCACATGGATCGCCGCAGCCGGCATGAAATGGCCGGTGCGGATGGAATAAAGACAGTGCGCCGCGGTCAGCACAAGGTTCGGCGCCACCATGACCGCGGTACACAAGCTCACCCCAGCGATTTGCAGCCGGACCACCGCATTCCACGGCGGGCGGACGACGTCGGCCGCGATCCGTGGATCGTGCCGACCCAGCCCGGGAAGCCCTTGCGCTGCTGCCGCGAACGGCAGCAGCGCGAAGATCAGCCAGCGCCGTTGATAACCTCGCCGAACAGGCTCCAGGTGGTGCCGGACCATTTTGACAGCTGCATCTGCTTGATCGGGTGATAGTCTTTCGGGCCGGTATTGACGACGATCCCGGGCAGCAAGGTCGGCACCGACTCGTTACGAATATTCGCCGCCTGCCGCATAATATTCTCGCGCGACAAATCGTTGCCACATTGCTGCAAGGTTTGCAGCATGGTGTGGACCGAGCCATAGGCGGCGACGTAGCCGCCATCGGCCAGATTGCCGTCGGGGATATACTGCTTCATGAACGCGCGCCACTCGTTCATCCCCGCATCGTCCTTCCAGGTCGGGTCGGTCGGGTCTTTGAGGTAGGAAGACGTGATGATCCCGACCGCTTTTTCCGGGCCCGCCGGGTTGATCACCGAACCGACCGAGGCCGCCACGTTGGTGAGGAAATGCAGCGGCTTCCAGCCGATCTCGAAGATCTTGCGGATCATCTGGGCGGCGAACTTGGGCGTCGCCACGGTCACCAGCACATCGGCGCCGGAGTCCTTCAAGGTCACCGCCTGGCTGTCGATGGTGGCGTCGGTCACCTCGTAGGTCAGTTCCTTGACCACGTATTTGCTGTATTGCGCGCCAAAGCCGATTTTCAGGCCGGCCGGGTAGTCCTTGCCGAAATCGTCATTCTGATAAAGGATCGCCACCTTGGCATCCGGCTTGTTCTTCATGATGTATTTGGCGTAGATCTGGGCTTCGATCTGGTAGCTCGGCTGCCAGCCGATCAGCCAGGGGAAATGCTGGTAGTCACCCCATTTGTCGGCACCGGTGGCAACGAACAAGGTTGGCACTTTCTTGGCGTTGACATATTTCTGGATTGCCGAATTGTTCGGCGTGCCGAGCGTGTTGAACAGACAGGCGACCTGATCCTGTTCGACCAGGCGGCGGATCTGCTCGACCGTCTTGGGCGGCGAATACCCATCGTCATAGGAAATGAAATTGATCTTGCGACCGTTCACGCCGCCTTTCTCGTTGATCATCTTCCAGAACGCGGTATGCGCCTTGCCAATGATCCCATAAGCCGATGCCGGCCCGCTATACGGCATGGTGTTGCCGATCTTGATCTCCGACTTGGTGACGCCCACCATCGTGTCCGCCCACGCCGGGCTGAAAATCGCCGGGGTCGCCAATAGCCCGGCGGTGCCGGTAAGAAGAGTACGACGTTTCATTGTGGTTCCTCTCGGTTGGACGCCCCATGTCGTTGCGTGGGGCGGTTGGTTAGTGGCTGGTATCGATCAGGTCTCCGAACAGTTCGAAGCTTTTGCCGGTCCACTTGGTCAGATGCATCTGCCGCATGGGGTGGTAGTTGGTCGCGCTGGTGTTGAGAACGACGCCAGGAATGAGCGTCGGGATCACGATATTTTTCAGATCGGCGGCCTGGCGCATCAGGTTTTCCCGCGACAGATCGTCGCCGCATTGTTTCAGCACCTGCATCATAGTCAGACAGGCGCCATAAGAATAGGCGTAGCCCTGATCTTTGCTATCGGCATCCGGCAAGTTGGCTTTCATGAACGCCCGCCATTCGTTCATCCCCGCATCGTTCGCCCACATCGGGTCGGTCACGTCCTTGCTGTAAGACGACGTGATAATCCCAACTGCGTGCTCGGCGCCGGCCGGAATGATCACCGACCCAGCGGAAGCCGATACGTTGCTGAGAATATGCAGCGGCTTCCAGTTGAGATCGGCGACTTTGCGGATCATCTGGGCGGCGAACTTCGGCGTGCAGACGGTGATCAGCGTATCCGCGCCGCTATCGTGCAAGGACGATGCCTGGCTGTCGATGGTGGCGTCGGTTACTTCGTAGGTCAGTTCCTTGACCACGTATTTGCTGTATTTCGCCCCCCAGGCGGCTTTCAGGCCAATCGGGTAGTCCTTGCCGAAATCGTCGTTCTGATACAGCACTGCGACCTTGGCATCGGGCTTGGTGGCCTCGATATATTTGGCATAGACGCGGGCTTCGGTCTGATAGCTCGGGGCCCAGCCCATCATCCACGGAAAATGCTGGTAATCCCCCCATTTGTCGGCGCCGGTGGCAACGAACAGGCAGGGCACTTTCTTGGCATGCAGATATTTCTGGATGGCGGATATCGCCGGCGTTCCGAGCGAATTGAAGATGCAGGCAACCCCGTCCTGTTCCACCAACCGCCGCGTCTGCTCAACGGTTTTGGATGGCACGTAGCCGTCGTCATACGAAATGAAATTGATCTTGCGGCCGTTCACCCCGCCCTGGGCGTTGATCATCTTCCAGAACGCGGCATGTCCCTTGCCGATCACGCCATAGGCCGACGCCGGACCGCTATAGGGCACGGTATGCCCGATCTTGATTTCCGTCTTGGTTACCCCGACCACCGTCTGCGCTTTGGCGCGGTTCAATATCGCGGGTGCTGCCAGCGCACTTGCAGCAGCGGTCAAGAGAGTACGACGTTTCATGATCTCTCCAAAGTTAGACACCGCGCAGAATGCCGCAGCGACAGCGGTTAGGCGAATGAATTATTGGTCAAAATCGTCTCGTGCGCACCGGGCACGACCTATCCGCTCAGGTGGCACGACGATTCCAAGGCATGTATTTGGCAAGCCGGCGCACGATGCTGGC
The DNA here is from genome assembly GCA_043746675.1 of Rhodospirillales bacterium. Lineage (GTDB taxonomy): Bacteria > Pseudomonadota > Alphaproteobacteria > Acetobacterales > Acetobacteraceae > CAITOL01. The sequence goes on from JAYTQP010000041.1 coordinate 4,119, forward strand.
GCAGCCACCGGGGGCGAGGAACATCAGCGCGATCAACAGCACGCCATAGACCGCACCGGGTGC
>JAYTQP010000042.1:0-6997 GCA_043746675.1 Rhodospirillales bacterium
GCGCCGCGATCTCGGGTCCCGCGGCCTTTCGCATGGCGGGGCTTGCACCGGCCGACATCGACGTGCTCGCGCTCTATGACGCCTTCACCATCAACACCATCCTGTTTCTGGAAGACCTCGGCTTTGTGAAAAAGGGCGAGGGCGGGGCGTTCGTCGCCAATGGCGGGATTGCGCCCGGCGGGCGATTGCCAGTGAACACGAGCGGCGGCGGGCTGTCCTACTGCCATCCCGGCATGTACGGGCTGCTGGTGCTGATCGAGGCGGTGCAACAGGTGCGCGGCGGCGCCGGCGCGCGGCAAGTGGCGAATTGCGAGGTGGCGATTGCGCATGGCAATGGCGGGGTGCTGTCCAGCCAGGTGACGGTGCTGCTCGGATCGTCGGCGACGGTTTGACCCGCCGCGGTTGCTGTGGCTGACTGGTCCAAAGTCCGGAGGAAACAACAATGAAGCGCATCCTGACGCTCGTCGCCTGCCTGTTCGCCGTGCCCGCGCTGGCCCAGCCCATCAAGCTCGGCGCGGTGCTGCCGCTGACGGGGCCGGCGGCGGTGGTCGGCAGCCAGGAGCAGCGCGGCATTCAGTTCGCGATCGATGCGGTGAACGCCAAGGGTGGCATCGGCGGGCACATGATCGAAGTGACCTTCGAGGACAACCAGGCCAAGCCGGATCAGTCCGTGCTGCTGTTCAACAAGCTCGTCGATCTGCAAAAAATCCCAGTGATTTTCACCGGATTTTCCGGCCCCACCTTGGCGATGGCGCCGCTCGCCACCCGCAAGAAGGCGCTGCTGGTAAACGGCGGGGCGCAGGCCGATCAGTTGGATAAGGCATCGCCCTATCTGATCAACACAATCCCGGTGCTGGCCGGGGAACTGGACGTGCTGGCACATTATCTGACCGGGGACATCGGCAAGAAAACCGCCGCGGTGCTGTATGAAAACGATGCCGCCGGGATTGCCGGGCGGGATGATTTCGTCGCCAGTTTCGCCAAGGCCGGCGGCAAAATTCTCGGGCAGGAACCGATGGCGTTCGGCGACACCAATTATCGCCCGACCTTGTTGAAGCTGGTCGCCACCAAGCCGGATCTGCTGTTCGTGATCCTGACCGCCGGCACCTCGCAACTGGCCGACCAGATCCGCCAGATCGACGCCAAGCCGCTGATCGTTGGCAACACGTTCTTTTCTGATCCCGAACTGGTTGCCAATGCCAATTCCGAGGGCTTCATCCACACCCAGGTGGTGATCACCGCGCCGCCCGAGATGGCGACGCAGTTCAAGGCGAAGTACGGCACCGAATTCGATTTTTTCCCCAAGCAATATTACAATGCCACCACCATTGTGCTGACCTGCCTTGAGCGGCTGGTGAAGGAGGGCAAGCCGATCACCGGCGCGGCGATGCGGGCGGCGTTGTTCGAAATCAAAACCTTCCACGGCATCACCACCAGCGTTTTTACCACCAACACTGCGGCCACCCAGATCAACATGAACCGGATGACCAACAAGGTAGACACCACCATCAAAGTCATCCCGCCAAAGTGAGAAAGTTTTTTGGTTCTTTTTTGCAAAAAAGAACCGCTTGCTTCCCTTGCTTTGGTGGTTTTTTCGCATGCTATGGCTGAACCTCCTCATCAACGGTCTGGTCTGGGGCTGCGCGCTGGGCATGGTGGCGGTTAGTTTTTCGCTGATTTTCGCCACCACAAGATTTTTCCACGTCGCCCATGCGGCGGTTTACAGCCTGGGCGGCTACATCACCTGGAGCATGTTGAAGCACGGCGTGCCGGAATGGGCGGCGCTGGTGTTGGGCGTGATCATGTGCGGCATCGTCGGCGGGCTGATCCAGAAGCTGTTATATGAACGGCTGGACCGGCGCGGGGCGACGCATCTGGTGATTTTGATCGCCTCGCTTGGCTTGGCTGCGGTGGTGCAGAACGGGTTGGCGGCGATCTATACCTCCAACGTGCTGCAATTCGGCCTGCCTTGGGGCAACCGGACCAGTTCGGTCGGCGGCGTGTTACTGACCAACACGCAGATGCTAACCGTGGTTTTCGGGGTTGCCTCCTACGTTGGCGCCTTGTGGTTCGCGCATCGGACGGTGCTGGGCAAGCGCATGCGGGCGGTGGCATCGAACCCGTTTCTGGCCGAAATCACCCGCCTGCAGCCGCGCCAGGTGCATATCGCGGTGATGGCGATCGGCAGTGCTTTGGTGTGCATTCCCGGCGTGCTGGTGCCGCTCGATCTCGGGTTACAACCGTTCGGCGGGGTGCCGATTTTGCTGACCGCGACGATCGCGGTGATCGCCGGCGGGGTTGGCAGCATTTCCGGCGCGTTTCTGCTCGCGGTGGCGATCGCGGTGCTACAAAATCTGTCGCTGCTGTTCATGCCCGGCGAATGGAGCATCGGCATCACGTTCGGCATTTTCGTAATTTTCATGCTGTTCCGCCCACGCGGCCTGTTCGCGGGGTAGGCCGGCATGGATTTCCTCTACACCTATATCGTGCTGGCCGAAATTTACGTGCTGCTCGGCCTGTCGACGAACTTGCTGGTGGGCATCGTCGGCATATTCTCGGTGAGCCAGGCGGCGGTGTTCGGCGTTGGCGCCTACATCGTTGCGTTCCTGCTGATGCATACGCCGGTGCCGTTCATCGCCGCTATCCCGATTGCGGCGCTGCTGTGCATCGGGTTGAACATTCTGGTCACGCTGCCGAGCCTGCGGGTATCAGGTGACTATTTCGTGGTGACATCATTCGGCATCCAGTTACTGGCAACAGCGGTTTTCACCAACTGGACCGGCGGCACCGGTGGCGCGAATGGGCTGCCCGGCGTGCCGGCGCCGATTATCCTCGGGCATGAATTCATCGAACCGATGGAGTTCATGGCGCTAACCAGCATTGGCATGGGGCTGGGCTGCCTGGGCTTCTGGCTGATCATGCGGGCGCCGTTCGGGGCGTTGCTGCGTGCCATTCGCGAAGACGAATTGGCGGTGGCCGCGCTGGGCAAATCGGTGCTGCGCGCCAAGGTCGGCGCGGCAGCTTTGGCCGGCGCCTTCGCCGGCAGCGCCGGCGGGCTTTACGCGACGTTTCTGAGTTTCGTCGATCCAAGTTCGTTCGACCTCGATGCCTCGATCTTCCTGCTGACAATGGTGGTGGTCGGCGGCGCCCGCACCTTGGCCGGGTCCGTGCTGGGGCCGTTTGTGCTGCTGGCATTGCCGCAGATCCTGGCGCTGATCGACATCCCGACCAGCATCGCGGCGGCGGCACGGCAGTTGATTTATGGGCTGCTGCTGATCGTTTTCATGCTGTTCCGACCCCAGGGCCTGCTGGGGGAAAAACTGTGAGCGCATATTTGCAGGTTACAGGGCTGAACAAGAATTTTGGCGGCTTGCAGGCGCTGCGCGATTGCAGCTTCGGCATCGCGCAGGGCCGCATCACCTGCCTGGTCGGTCCGAACGGCGCTGGCAAGACCACCATCTTCAACGCCATCACCGGCTTTCTGCGGCCGGACACCGGACACGTGGAATTCCAGGGCGCCAGCCTGGACGGCAAAACCCCGCAACAAATCGTTCGCCACGGCATCGCCCGCACCTTCCAGAACCTGCGGCTGTTCGCCGACCTGACCGCGCGCGCCAATGTGCTGGCTGGCATGCAGGACCATGTCGGCGAAGAACCTCTCACCGCCATCTTCCGCCCGTTTCATACCGCACGCGCTTTGACCGCTCGCCGGCAGGTGGCACTGGCCGTGCTCGATCATGTCGGGCTGGCCGACCGCGCCGATGCGCTGGTGCGCAATCTGTCCTACGGCGAGCAGAAACTGCTTTGCATTGCGCGCATTCTGGCCACCGGCGCCGAATTGCTGCTGCTGGACGAACCGACCTCCGGGCTTTCCGGTGCGGCGCTATCAGACGTGATGGCGCTGCTGCGCCGGCTGCAGGCTGAAGGCAAAACCCTGCTGGTGGTGGAGCATAATACCCGCGTGGTGCAGCAGATCGCCGATGACGTGCTGTTTCTGCACCAGGGGCATTTGATGGCGCAAGGCAGCCCACAGGAGATTATCGCCAGCCCCGAACTGGCGGAAATCTATTTCGGCGGGGCGATCTGATGCTGCTGCAACTGCAAGACGTGGCGGCCGGCTATGGCGCCAAAACGGTTGTCTCGGGCGTTTCGATCACGGTGGAACCCGGACAGATCGTGGCGTTGCTCGGCCATAACGGCGCCGGCAAAACCACCACGTTGAAAGCCATCATGGGGCTGCTGCCGGCGCGCAGCGGATCGATCCGGTTCGACGGCGCTTCGATCGAACGGCTCAGCGTGGCTGATCGGGTCGCCGCCGGCATCCGCCTGCTGCCCGAAGGGCGCGGCATATTTCCCGACCTCAATGTCGCCGATAATATCGCGGTGGTTGCCGCGCAAAATATGTCCGGCGTCGCACCGATGTTCCGCCCGGCGGACATTTATGCGCTGTTTCCGGTGCTGGAAGAACGCCGCGCCACCCGCGCCGGCAGCATGAGCGGCGGGCAGCAACAAATGCTGGCGCTCGGGCTTGCCATCCTCGGCACGCCGCGTTGCCTGCTGCTGGATGAACCTTCCATCGGGCTGGCGCCCAACCTGGTTGAGCGGCTGTTCGTGCAGTTCTACGATATCTGCAAACAACATGGCGTCGGCGCGGTGCTGGTGGAACAGAACGTTGCCGCGGCGCTGAAAATCGCCGATCGCGTCGTAATCATGAATGGCGGACAGATCGTGTTCGACGGATTGCCGGACGATGCGCGGAAGGCGAATGTTTGGGATTATTTTTAGAGCGGCCCAGGTGCGGCCGGATACGCCCGGAGCCGGTTTATGCAGGGCAATCGCATTTCAGAAAGTCGCCAAGAGACGGGTGAGGTAGATGCTGTTCCATCCGGCTCGCTTCAGCTTGCCGCGCAGTGAGCCTTTCGATCCTTCCTTTTGTATGGCGTTCAGCGCCCTATGGCGGAGAACGGCGAGATTTTGCGGACCATTGCCCAATCAGGCCCTGTCGTGATCTTCGTTCATGACGACGTCGAGCCGCCAATGCAGGCGGTTCTCGACGCCCCAATGCTGGCGGACGACTTCGTTGAAACGCTCTGCGGATAGCGCCGTGCTCAGCCGATAATAGGCGGTTTCGGTCGTGGTCCGGGCCGGTGTTTCGCGAACACGATCCACCTTGCCGATGGCCTTCAATCCCGGCCAGCAGTGATCGTTTTGCAACCACGCGATGTCGCTCGAAACCGTCGCCGTCCGCGTCTCAATCCGGCCATGACCGGCATCGACATCTGGTTTGGCCGTGGTGAACGTGCTTGCCGGATCATCGAGAAACCGGACGCCATCTTCATCCAGCGTGCCCTGGTTGCCCTTCAATGCCAGAGCATAGTCACCACCTTGCTCAACGATTTGCTGCGCGATCGCGCGCTGGCGGTTGAGTGCATCGACGGTCACTTCGGCGGGCGACTTGCCGACAGCTCCTACACCACGGGCCGGGACACGACCCAGCCAAAACAAATCGGTCATCGGAGTACCCCCGCCATTGCACGGATCAGATCGCGCCACGTCGAGACGAGGAATTTATCGGTCCTTAGCCAATTACCCAGATTTCTAGCCCGCATTTGTCACATGAGCACGCGATGATTGCGCCGGGATTGTTCGTCGCTGGCGCCCTTCGAACAAGGCTGATGCGGACAAGACCAAGCAAGCATGCGCGAACCCGTGAGAAGTGCGGGCTATTGTCCGGCGAACCGGCTATACCAGCCGTGGCTCGAAAACGCTGCCATGGGAGCCGTGATGATCGACGCCTATCTGCAAGCCGAATATGACAACAGCGCCAAGATTGCCGGATCCAGCGCGCTGCTGGCGCGGCTGCCCGGTTTGGCCGAGGCGTTTCGTAACACCCACCCCGACGCCGAATATGGCCTACGCTACGGGCCCACGGCGCGGCAAAACCTCGATTTGTTCTGGCCCGGCAGCAGCCGCAACGCGCCGATGGTGGTGTTTGTGCACGGCGGCTACTGGCAACTGAGCGATCGTTCGGCCTGGAGCCATCTCGCGGCCGGATTGCTGGCGCATGGGCTTGCGGTCGCGATGCCGTCCTACGAACTTTGCCCGGCCGTGACGATGACCGCGCTGGTCGCGGGCGTGCGCACCGCCGTGCCGATGCTGTATCGACGCTATCGCCGCAAGATGCTGGCGATCGGGCATTCCGCCGGTGGACATCTCGCCGCGATGCTGCTGGCGACCGACTGGGCCGCGCAAGGACTGCCAGCGGACGTGGTGTACGCAGCCTTGCCGATCAGCGGGCTGTTCAATCTGCCGCCACTACGCCGCACTCATGTCAATGACGCGCTCGGGATGGACGAAGCGGAAGCGGCAGCGCTATCGCCAATGTTTTTACCTCCGCCCGACCGACCGATGCGCGCGATGGTGGGGGGCGATGAGGGGGTGGAATACGCCAACCAGTCGCGCGGCCTTGCGGTCGCCTGGCAGGGCGCATGGGAGAGCCTGCCGGGCCACCATCATTTCAGCGTCGTCGCCGATCTCGCCCGGCCGGGTTCGCGGTTGGTGCAGGCGGCGCTCGAACTTACGAAGACGATGTAACGATGTCCACCGCAAGCACCGCGCTTCTGGAAGCGCGCGATGAAGCCGGCATCAGCCGTATCTTCGCCAATCTCGGCAGCAATCACCCCGGCATTGCTGCCGCGGCAGGTGGCGCGCAGGCGCTAGGCATTTGTCTTGTCGCGTGATTCACGCTTTGTGGTATGTCAACCTCAAGCGATCACGCTCTAAGTGTCCGTTCGGGAAGTCTGCCGGCGGAGGGCCGGCGCGGGACTTTTGCACCTGGGAAGGAGGGACCGCCGCCATGATGCTGGGACATCATGGCAAGGACCCGACGCTCCCAGGAGCAAAAAGCACCGCCGGGCCGACCCGGCAGACTTTCCGGACGGACACTGAGCGCCTGTTGAGACAGTGCCGTGGCATATCCCCCCGTTTGCCACGGCAC
>JAYTQP010000043.1:0-2789 GCA_043746675.1 Rhodospirillales bacterium
TCCCGCCGCCGCAAGCTGGGCTGGGACCTTTACGGCACGCTCGGCATCGCCCGCGGCGAAACCGAAAAGATGCGCGCCCATGTCGCCCGCAACCTGCAATATTTCGGCGCCCCGGTCGGCCTGATTTGCCTGATCGACCGCAAACTGCAAGTCGGCAGTTGGATCGATTACGGCACCTTCCTGCAGAACATCGCCATCGCCGCCCGCGCCCGTGGCCTGGACACCTGCCACATGGCAATCTTCGCCGAATTCCCCAACACCGTCCGCCGCCTGCTCGGCCTGAGCGACGACGACATCATCGTATGCGGTGTCGCGATCGGCCAGGAGGACAAGGCGGCACCTGCCAACGCGCTGGTCACCACACGCGTACCGGCACCCGGGTTTACCGAATTTCGCGGCTTCTGAGCGCCACCCGCGCGGCTACAGCGTCTTCCCCGCCCCACCCGCCCAAAGCCGTGCGAATGCCTGCAACTCGATCGGGTTGACGTCGGAAACCGCCACATACGCCATGCCGCCTTCGGTCCAGCGCACCAGCGTGTAACCCTTGTCGCTGCTGATCGAAGGCGCCGCATGCCCCGCCGCCGGCCAGGCGTAGAGGTCGATCAAATGCTTGTCGCGGTGATACACCAAGGCGGCAACCGTTCGCCCGCCGATATAATCCAGCCGCCCGCCGACCAGCGGAAAACCCTCGGCGGCAAAGTCGCGCACTTCCGGCGCATAATCGATCCGGCCATCGAACCAGGGTTTGACCGTGTGGCTGTCGGCGGACAGCACATCGGTGAGGTGGCCGGGCTGCAGCGCACGAATATGGCCGGCGACCAGCTCAGCGTTCGGGTCCGCCGGCAGCAGCATCACCCAGGCGAGGCTGGCGGCAAGCGCGAGGCCGGCGGAGAAGCTGGCGAACAGCGGCATGATTGTGCGCCCCCCAAAGCGAGCCGCCGCCCGCAGCGGGGCGATGATGTGTTCCGGCCCGGCCTCGCGCGGCAATTCCGCCTTGATACGGCTGGACAGCGCGCGAAAATCGCGCTGCAACGCAGCACAAGCCGGACAGATTTCGACGTGTCGGGCCAGTCTGGCGATCCCGGCGATGTCGAGCTCGCCATCCAGTTCGGCCTGGATCAGCAGCCCCCATTCGTCGCAGGACACGGCGTCGCTCATTTCGCGCCCTCCTGGGCCACATCCAACAGCAGCTTGCGGGCGCGAAACAGGCGCGACATCACCGTGCCCACCGGCACCCCGGCCACTTCGGCGATATCGCGATACGACATTTCTTCCAGTTCCCGCAGCACCAGGCATTCGCGCAAATCCGGCGGCAGGCGTGCGATGCTGCGCGCCAGCAAACTTTGCGCCTCGGACTGCGCCAGCACTGCTTCCGGGTTCGGCTCGGCCGCCGCGAGGCCGGCATGGCGGCCACCCTCGTCGCCATCGAGCGATTCCAATGTCGGCCCGCCGCGGCGGCTCCAGGCCGTGTTGCGCACGATCCGGAGCAGCCAGGCGCGCGGATTGTCGCCACGGAAGCCGCCGAAATAGGTCATCGCCCGCACCAGCGCGTCCTGCACCACGTCCTGTGCGGCATCCGGATCGCGCAGCAGCCAGCGCGCCAGCCGGTAGGCAGCATCCATGTGTGGCAGCACCGTGCGGGCAAATTCCGGAGAGACGGCGCGACCACCAGCGTTCATGCCACCTCGACCGTGCCCTTCATGTACGGATGCAGGCCGCAGAAATACATGTATCTGCCAGGTTTGTCGAAACTGAAGCTGAAACTGTCGCCCGTATCCAGTGGCTTGGATTTAAACAGCGGCGGCATGGCGGTGCTTACCACGGTGTGCGGCATGTCATCGCGGTTGGTAAACGTTACCATCGTGCCCGTCGCAACCTTCAGAATCTCCGGCATGAAGGCATAATTATCGATCGAAATCTCGACCGGAGCAGCCTTGGCCGGCAGCGCGCGCATCAGCACCACCCCGACCAGCCCGGACAGGGCCAAACGACGAGCAAACATAGCAATTCCTCTTATATCAGAAAGTTTTTGCTTCTTTTTCCAAAAAGAAGCACTTGCTTACTGTCTACGCCCCAAGCGGCGTATCAATAATCGCCAACGCCGCCTTGCCCTGCACATAAGCAATGCTTGCCACCCCAAGATACGACCGCAACTTCCCAGCCTCCACCTTCATCGGCCCCGGGCTGGGCGCGCTGCCCGGCGCCGGCTGCGGAAAGGCGGTGGAGCGTGCGGTATGGAAGCCGACGTGACCCTCGACCTTCTGCATCACCTGATGAATATGGCCGTTCAGCACAGTCACCGAGCCGAACCGCCTCAGCAGCACCATCGCCTGCGCGCTGTCATCGGTGCCCCAGCCCCATTGCGGGTAGATCACCCAGAGCGGGATATGCGCGAACAGCACAATCGGGGTGCTGGCCGACAGACCGCGCAAATCAGCCTCTAACCAGGCCAACTGCGCCGCTCCCAGATTGCCCATGCCGCCGGCCTTGAGATCGCTGACATTGTTCAGCCCGACGAAATGAATGCCAGCCTGATCGAAACTGTAATAAGCGCCGCCGGCATTGCCCTGCTTCATGCGCTTCTGGAAACGCGCGATGAACGGCCTGGTGCCGCCGTCACCCAGCACGTCATGTTCCCCCGGCACGTAGGCGGTGGCGATGCCGGTGGCAGCGATCAATTTCTCGGCCACGTCGAACTGGGCCGGCGTTGATAGATGGCTCACGTCGCCGGTATGCAGCATCAGCGCCGGGCGCTTGCCGGCGGTCACCAGATCGAGGCCAGCTTTCAG
>JAYTQP010000044.1:0-5374 GCA_043746675.1 Rhodospirillales bacterium
TTCGGGTTCAGCCCGAGATTGCGGGCCGATTGCACCGCGCGGGCGGCATGCTGATCCAGATCCGGGGCGCAGCCGCCGAAGGCGCGGCCACCATCGAAAATGACCGACCCCAGCCACATCGCATGATCGCGTGGTCCAAGCACCGCCGGGTTGCCCTCGTGCCAGGCACCTTTCCAATAGGTCAGCGTATCCATGTGTCCCCCGTTGATCTCTGCGCACCCCACCACACGCTAACCTGTCAGGACGTTGAAAGCGCCGGGGTTTGCCTGCGCGGCTGCCGCGCAAGTGCCGCATGCAACCGGGCTATATCGCCTGCCCGGCGCACCAGCCGCTGGACCACGCCCACTGGAAATTATAGCCCCCGAGCCAGCCTGTCACATCCACCGCTTCCCCGATCACGAACAGGCCGGGCACCGATTTCGCTTCCAGGCTGCGTTGCGACAGGCCGGCGGTGACCACCCCGCCGCGCGTCACCTCGGCCTTGGCGTAGCCTTCGGTGCCGGCCGGCCGCAGCCGCCAGGCTTTCAGGTCGCCGGCGAGGTCGCCCAGCGCCTTGTCGCGCAACTGCCCGATCGGGCCGTCAGCGTGGCGGGCGGCCAACGCCTGGGCCAGCCGTTGCGGCAGAAATTCGCCCAGCACCGTGCGCAGCGCCAGGTTGGGCCGGGTTTGCTTGCGCGCGATCAGTTCGGCCGCCGCATCGATGCCGGGCAGCAGATCGAGCAGGATTTCGCCGCCCGGCGCCCAGTACGATGAAATCTGCAAAATCGCCGGGCCGGACAGGCCGCGATGGGTGAACAGTACAGCCTCGGCGAATTTCCGCCGCCCAACGCTTGCAAGCGCCGGCAACGCCACCCCGCTCAACTTCTGCATCAGGCCGAGGTCCTCGCCGGCAAAGGTCAGCGGCACCAGCGCCGGGGCGGTTTCGCTCAGCGCCAGCCCGAACCGGGTCGCGATGTCGTAGGCGAGGCCGGTGGCGCCCATCTTGGGGATCGACAGCCCGCCGGTTGCCAGCACCAGCGCGGGGGCGCTGAAAACCTCGCGATCGGTCTCGACCCGGAACAGATCGTCGCGGCTGACCGCGGTGATCCGGTGCGACAGGCGAATATCCACTCCACCGCCAGCGCACTCATCCAGCAGCATCCGCACCACCGCCTTGGCCGAAAGGTCGCAGAACAACTGCCCCAGCGTCTTTTCATGCCAGGCGATGCGATGCTTTTCGATCAGTGCCAGAAAATCATGCTGGGTGTAGCGCGCCAGGGCGGCGCGGGCGAAATGCGGATTGGTGGCAATGAAACGATCCGCCGAGGTCTCCAGATTGGTGAAATTGCAGCGCCCGCCACCGGAAATCAGGATCTTCTTGCCGGCCTCGTCGGCGTGATCCAGCAGCAGCACGGCCCGCCCGCGCCCACCCGCCGTCAGCGCGCACATCAGCCCGGCCGCGCCGGCGCCGAGCACGATGGCGTCATAGCGATTGCCCCCCATCAGCCTGGCGCCCAACATGGCGCCCAACCTGGCGCCCAACCTGGCGCCATGGCCGGCGCGATGCACCCGATTATGGCTGGGCCGAGCTGGTGGAAATACGCCATGGTGGCGGCGATTGGGGCAGGCTGGATCATCGGCGGAGTATCGGGCGGAAGTACCGTGCTGGGCAACCGATACAACGCGATGCCAAAAAATCGAAAGCAGAGGGACCTGTTATGGGGGAAATGATCGAAGGCGTCTGGCACCGGGAAAATGCGGTGCCGACGCAAGACAACGCCTTCCAGCGTAAGCCGACGACTTTCCGCGCCACCATCGAGCCGGGCGGGACGTTCCCGCCGCAGGTCGGGCGCTACCAGCTTTATGTCTCGCGCGCCTGCCCCTGGGCGCACCGGACCTTGATCTTCCGGACCCTGAAGGGCCTGGAGGATATCGTCGGCCTGTCGGTGACGCATTGGCTGATGGCGGAGGACGGCTGGAATTTTGCCCCCGGCGCCGGCGTGGTGGCAGACCCGGTGCTGGCAGCGACCTTCCTGCATCAACTTTACGCCAAGGCCGATCCGCATTTCTCCGGCCGGGTGACGGTGCCGGTATTGTGGGATCGCGCGACCAACAGCATCGTCAACAACGACTCCGCCGACATCATCCGCATTTTCAACCGCGCCTTCGATGGTATCGGCGCCACCGAAGGCGATTATGCCCCGCAGGGCTTGCGCGCACAGATCGATACGGTGAACGCGCGGATTTATGAAACGGTTAATAATGGCGTCTATCGCGCCGGCTTCGCGCGCAGCCAAGCGGCCTACGACGCGGCGGTGGTGCCGCTCTTCGCCACGCTGGATTGGCTCGAAGCGCGCCTGGCCGGGCAGGCTTTCCTCTGCGGCGATACGATGACCGAAGCGGACTGGCGGCTGTTCACCACCCTGGTGCGGTTCGATGCCGTCTATCATGGCCACTTCAAATGCAATCTGCGTCGGCTGGTCGACTATCCCGCTTTGTGGGCCTATGCGCGCCGGCTGTATCAATGGCCGGGCGTGGCGGCGACGGTCGATTTCGACCACATCAAACGCCATTATTACATGAGCCACCCCTGGGTGAACCCAAGCCGGATCGTGCCGGCCGGCCCCATGCACGACTGGCTGGCAAAATAGCGGCGACCCCGGCGTTCGCCATCTAATCGTTCTTGATTTGTTCGCTCGCCCTCGCTAACTTTGCGGCATGCGCAACACCTTGCCCTTGCGGATTTCGGACGAAGCGGAAATCGTCGCAATCCTGACCGACGCGATCCGCCAAGGCGGCGGCGGGCGCATGTCACGTGTGGCGGATTCTTATCTTGCTGGTCTGTGCGCCGAACATCTGGCCGAGCGGCTGGCATTGGCCGGTGTGGTCTGCATGGTCCGGGCCGCCGGCCGGCTCAGCGCCGATCCGGCGGATTGAACACGCTCCGGTGGCATTCATCGATGCAACGCGCTTCTACCAATCGATGTATCATGATCGGTACCGCGACCCCCGCCAGCGCGAATTTCAGGAGAATCCGATGGCCACGCACCGCTTTCGTCCGACCCGCTATCACAACGTCATCGGCACCGCCGAACCCTGCCTGCGTGTCGCTGATGGCGATAGCATCGTCACCGATACCGTCGATGCCTCCGGTCTGGACGCGCATGAAGCCACCGTCGCCGCGCGACCGAACCCGATGACCGGGCCGTTTTTCATCGAGGGCGCCGAACCCGGCGACACGCTCGCCGTTGAGATCGTCCGGCTGACGCCAAACCGCGCCACCGGATGGACCTATTCGCCGCTCGCCTTCACCGTGCTGGACCCGTCCGCCATCCCCGATCGGCCGGCGAACCAACGCACGGTCTGGAACATCCACGCCAACGCCGGAACCGTGCAGTTGCGCGATCCGCCAAAGGGCCTGGAAAATTTTACGCCGCCACTGCAACCGATGATCGGCTGTTTCGGCGTTGCACCGTCCGGCGGGCAGGCGCTGTCCACTGCCACCAGCGCGCAAAACGGCGGCAACATGGATTACCGCCTGTTCGCCCCGGGCACCACCGCCTGGTTTCCGGTCGCCGTGCCCGGTGCGCTGTTTTATCTCGGCGACGGCCACGCCTGCCAGGGCGACGGCGAAATCGTCGGCACCGGCATTGAAACCTCCTTCGAGATGGAGGTGAAATTCCATGTCCTGAAGCGAACCATCACCTGGCCGCGCGGCGAAACCGCCGACGACATCTTCGCTGTCGGCAACGCCCGGCCGCTCGATCAGGCGCTGCAACATGCCACCACCGAAATGCTGCACTGGCTGGCCGAGGATTATGGGCTGGACGCCCGCGCCGCCAGCCATCTGCTCGGGCAGGTGGTGCGGTACGACGTGGGGAATGTTTTCAACCCGGCTTTTACGGTGGCTTGCCGGGTTGCGAAGCGTTGGCTGAGCAAGGGGTAGGGACAAGGAAGCACTTCTTTTTGGAAAAAGAAGCAAAAACTTCCTGTCAGTTTGGGTCGGTGTGGGTGGGAGCGGCGTGATTCAGCACCGCCGGAATGTGCCAAGTGCCAGCGCGCAAAGCCGGTTTTGGTAAATAGGTTCGCAGGTTCAACATAACGCGACCCTTGCTTAGTGCGCCCGGCGCGTCGCACCCTGGATCGCCGCCCACACTTTTTCCGGCGTCGCCGGCATGTCGATATGGTCGACCCCGTATTCCGATAAGGCATCGACCAGCGCATTCATCACCGCCGGCAGCGCCCCGGCGCAGCCGGCCTCCCCGCAGCCTTTGGCGCCCAGCCCGTTGGTGCGCGCCGGCACCGGGTGCGACAGGAAGCCGAGTGCCGGTGCATCGTCGGCGCGCGGCAGCGCGTAATCCATATAGGATCCGCTGAGCACCTGGCCGTCTTCGTCGAACACCACCGCTTCGGTCAACGCCTGCCCGATGCCCTGCACGATGCCGCCATGCGCCTGTCCTTCCACCATCAGCGGGTTCAGCAGCGTGCCGAAATCGTTCACGGTGCTGTATTTCACCACCGCGACCTGGCCGGTTTCCGGATCGATTTCGACCTCGGCGATATGGCAGCCGTTCGGGAAGGCGCTCGGCACGCCCGGCACGATCATGTCGACATCGAGGCTTTGCGGCAGATCTTCCGGTAGCTTCAAGCCGTCGCGCAGTTGCGCCGCAAGGTCCATGATGCCGACACCGCGATCGGTGCCCGCGATGGCGAAGCGCCCACGGACGAATTCGATGTCGGCGACCGCGGCTTCCAGCACATGGGCGGCGATCTGGCGGCCTTTCTCGATTACCGCGTCGCTGGAAACGCTGATCGCGTTACCGCCGTTCATCGCGCTGCGCGAGCCGCCGGTGCCGCCGCCGGCCAGCAACTGATCGCTGTCGCCTTGCACCAGCCTGATCTTGTCGAAGGGCACGCCGAGCTTGTCGACCAGCACCTGCGCAAACGGCGTCCAGTGGCCCTGGCCGTAATCCAGCGTGCCGGAAACGATGGTGACGGTGCCATCGACCTCGAAGCGAATGCCGCCCATTTCATTGTTGGCCGGCGCGGTCACTTCCAGATACTGGCCGATGCCGCGGCCGCGCACTTTGCCCCGCGCCCGGCTATCGGCGCGGCGGGCGGGGTAGCCATCCCAGTCGGCGGCAACCAGTGCCTTTTCGAGCACGGCCGGAAAGTCGCCGCTGTCATATTCCATCGTTGACGGCGCCTTGTACGGCAGCATGTCCGGGGTGATGTGGTTGCGCCGGCGCAGTTCGATCGCCGACAGCCCCATTTCGCGGGCGGCGGTTTCGATCAGCCGCTCCATGTAGTAATTCGCCTCTGGCCGCCCGGCGCCGCGATAGGCGCCGACCGGCGTGGTGTTGGTCAGCATCACCTTCACCTGCACCGAAAGGGC
>JAYTQP010000045.1:0-4948 GCA_043746675.1 Rhodospirillales bacterium
GGCAGCCGGCTTCGGTTTTCTTGCGGCGGCATGGACGGGCCGGTGCTTTGCCGGTGCGTTGTGGGTGCTCGCTTTGGCCGCGCCGACGCGGGTGGCAGACGCGGGAGAAGCGATCGCGAACGCTGCGATTGCTACCAATACGGGACCGATCCAACTTTTACCAGCATTTTTGCCCCGGTTGGAGGGGACGCCCGATCGGAGCGCGGCATATGCGGTGGCTGTCCGCAGGGTAAACGCCGGATTTTGGTCGCTGCTCATACAGTTTGGGTAACAACGGCGTTATCGCGCGGCAACCCGGGAAGTTCGCTTTTGCACGCCTGACGTGCATTTTCGTCAATAGTGCCTGTGGATAACCGTTGAAAGCGGGAATGTAATCCTAAGAAATATTCTGTGATCGATTTGTGGCAAATATACCTCCGCATGTGGCAAATAAGTCACGCGATTCGTGCGCACCGATTCGCCACATGGGAAGGCCGGTCGGCGGTTACTTGCAGGCGGTGACCATGATTTCCACCAATAGGCGTGGGTCGGCCATATTGGCTTCCACGCAGGCGCGGGCCGGGGCGCCATCCTTCGGCAGCCAGGCCGACCAGACCACGTTCATTGCGTCGCGATCGCGGATGTCTTTCACCCAGATCTGCGCTTGCAGGATGCGGGTTTTGTCGGTGCCGTGGGTTTCGAGTATCTGGTCGATCAGGGCGAGCACCTGTTCGGTCTGCCCGGTGATGTTCTGCGAAGGGTCTGCGGCGGTGCAGCCTTGTACGTAGACAAAGCCATGATATTCCACGGCTTTCGAAAGAATTTTGTTCGGTTCTGTGCGGATGATCTTGCTCATCGTGCGGTTCCCCTGGTTGCGCCAGCGTGGCTTCTAGGCCGCCACCGCCGGGGCGACAAGCCTTGCCGGTAGCCCTGTTCAGCGCGGCGAGGGCGCGACTATCTTTCCAGCGCCCGGCGGATTTGCGGCAGGCGGCGCGCCACCAGGGCGCAGGTTACCACCGCAAGCCCGCAGCCGCAGAAAACCGGCAGTTGCAGCCCGAAATGTTCGGCCAGCTTGCCGTAGGCCAGCGCCCCGAGCGCCGGCGCGGCGCGCCCGATCATGCCCCACAGGCTCAGCACCCGACCCAGCATCTGGCCGGACGTGGTGGTTTGCAGCAAAGTTTGGGCGGCGATGCCGTGGACGGTGCCGGCCGCCCCCCAGACGGCGGCGCAGCCGATCGCGACCGGGAAGGAATGGGTGGCGACGAAGGCGATGGTGGCGAACACGATGGTGAAGCCGGCCACGAAGCAGGTCCGCGTCATGCCCCTGGTGTTGCCATAGGTCGCCAGCAGAGTGCCGCCGGCCAGGGCGGCGATGCCGCCGACGCTGGCCAGGGTCGCCAGCCCGCCGGCGCCCTGATGGAACAGCAGATCGACATAGGGTGCCAGAGTTTCCGCCACCGGCCGTGCCAGCGCGCCGATCAGGAAAGCGAACAGCAGCAGCGGCGCCATGCCGGGGTGGCGCAGCACGTAGGTTACGCCCTCGATCGCTTCGCGCAGCACGCTGGCGGTCGGCGCGTGGCCGCGGCGATGCTCGGGCGCCAGGTTCAGCCGCAGCATGCTCTGGCTGGCGAAGAAGTAGGCGGCCGCATTGACCAGCATCGCCGGCACCACGCCCCAGGTATAGATGATGATACCGCCGATGCCCGGGCCGATCGAGCGGGACAGGTTGAAGGTCAGCGAATTCAGTGCCACCGCGCCCGGCAAATCGGCCCGTGGCACCATGCCCGGCACCAGCGACTGGCGTGCCGGCTGGGCGAAGGTGGAGGATATCCCCAGCACGACTTCCAGGCTGGCGATAATTTCCACCCGGATCAACCCGCTATAGGTCAGTGCGGCCAGGGTCAGCGCGTGCGCCACGGTGACCCATTGGGTGATCACGGTCAGATGCACCCGGTCCACCCGATCGACGATGGCGCCGGCGACCGGGGAGACGATGACCGACGGGGTCAGGCTGCAAAAGGCGATGAAGCCGACCCAGGCGGTCGAATGGGTCAGTTGCCAGGCCAGCCAGTCCACCGCGATGCGCTGTACCCACCAGCCGGTCCAGCAGGCCAGGCTGCCGCCGTAGAACAGCCGCGTGTTGCGGTGCGCGAACACCCGGGTGAGAGCGGAGACATTGGCCATGCTGGCGTTACGATCGAGGCTGCGATCAGCCGACCTGGATCACGGTTGCGCCAGCGGCTTGACCGGGATGGCGGATGGGTGCGGGTCCAGCGGTTCCGGCGTATCGATGCGGTCAAGGGTGCCGGCCAGGCACCGATCGACCAGCCTTTCGCGGGCAAAGCGGTTGGACAGGCTGGCGGTGCTGCCGAAGCTGCTGGCGCCGCCGAACGGGGCATCGCGCTGGCCGGAGGCATAGGCGTCCTCGCGGAAGATATCGGCGCGGTTCTGGTGTTCGTAGATCGCGTCGGCGCGGCTGCGGCAGGCGGCCATCTGGGCGGGGCTGGCGCTGCTGCGCAGGGCGCTGTCGGTGCAGCCGCCAACGAGCAGCGCGCCCAGCACGGCGATCGGCAGGGCGACGCGAGGGAAAAGAACGGTCAAATCGTGGCTCCAGGGGCGGCGTCGGGGTTGGGGGCAGGCGGGCGGGGGGCGGGCAAGTGGGGGGCGGGCAGGCGAGGGGCAGGCAGGCGGGGGGCAGGCAGGCGGGGGCGCAAAACCGCGTGGCTGAACCCGGTCTGGTCGAACCTGGCATCACGTGTCAACGGCAGTTGCGCGGCGGCGGCCAGCAAAGCGCGGTCGAGCACGGCGCCGTCGCCCCGCAGCACCACCATCTCGCGCGCCCAGGGCACCACCGCCAGCAGGTCGATCAGCGCCAGCAGGCGCAGGCAGAGCGACAGGCCGTAGCTGGTTTGCATGCCGACAACGCGGTCGATCGCGCTGGCCCAGCAGCAGGCGTCGCTGTCGGCCAGCGCCAGATCGGTCCAGCCGCCATCGGTCCCATCGTGGTCGGGCCGACGAAAGCGGAACAGCCGGGGTGGCCCCCAGCGTTCTGCCAGCGCCGCCGCGCGGGCGCGTTCCCAGGCGTTTTCCAGATCGCGTCGGGTCACCGGCGGCAGGGCGTCCGGTGGCATGTCGATCAGATAGGTACGGGTCCCGTCGGCGGCGACGCCTGCCTGGATCGGGCCCGATTTTGCTGTCCGCTGCATCGGTGCATGATGGACCGGAGACGCCGCGTGCGCATCCTCTTTTTGACCAACCCTGTTGCCCGGAGAGATCGATATGACCGACCTGCATCGCCTGACCGCCACCGAAGCCGCACGGCGGATCGCCAGCGGCCAGTTTGGCGCAACCGCGCTGCTGGAATCCTGCCTCGACCGCATCGCGCAGCGCGGCCCCGCCGTGCGGGCGTTCGCGCATTGCGACCCCGACCAGGTTCGCCGGCAGCGTTGCCGGCCGGGCGCCCTGCACGGCATTCCGGTGGGGGTGAAAGACGTGCTGGATACGTTCGACCAGCCGAGCCAGTACGGCTCGCCGATCTGGGCCGGCCACCAGCCGCGCGCCGATGCCGCCGCCGTTGCCTGGACGCGCGCCGCCGGCGGGCTGGTGATCGGCAAGACTGTCACCACCGAATTTGCCACCCGCAAGCCAGGTGCGACCGCCAATCCGGCCGGGCTTGCGCATACGCCGGGCGGATCGTCGTCGGGCTCGGCCGCCGGGGTGGCGGATTTCCAATTTCCGGTGGCCTTTGGCACCCAGACCGCCGGCAGCATCATCCGCCCGGCCGCCTATTGCGGCGTGGTTGGCTACAAGCCCAGCTTCGGGCTGATCCCGCGGCTGGGCATGAAGGTGATGTCGGAAAGCCTGGATACCATCGGCACGATCGCCCGCAGCGTGGCCGATTGCGCGCTGCTGGCCGGGGTGGCCGGCGGCGTCGATCTCGGCGATCCTGACCGCAAGCCGGCGCGCGCGCCGCGCATCGGCATCTGCCGGTCGCCGAGCTGGAGCGGCGCGGCGGCGGAAACCCAGGCGCTGTTCGAGCGCATTGCCGGGCCATTGTCGCGCGCCGGGGCCATCGTGGTTGGCCGCGAACTGCCGACCGCGTTCGAAGCGTTGGCCGACGCCCACCCGATCGTGATGCACGGCGAAAGTGCGCGCGCGATGGGGTGGGAGTTGGCCAGCGCGCGCGCCGGAATCAGCGAAGGGCTGGCGGAAAAGCTCGATTGGGGGCTGGCGCAGGGCGCTGCCGCGTTGTTTGCCGCGCAGGCGGTCTTCCGCCAGACCCAGAATGGGTTCGCCGACGTGCTTGGCGACCTCGATATACTCGTCACGCCATCGGCCCAAGGTGCCGCCCCGCTCGGGCTGGAATGGACCGGCGATCCGGCCTTCAACTATATCTGGACCGCCTTGCACGCGCCCTGCATCACCGTGCCGCACGGCGCAGCCGCGAACGGCATGCCGCTCGGGGTGCAGATCGTCGGCCGCCGCGCCGACGACCGGGCGACGCTGGCCTGGGCGCAATGGGTCGCCGCCGCGCTGGACGGTTGAACCCGGCTTGCCCAACCGCGCCGGAGACGGCAGCATCGTGCCCAACGCAATTTACCCAAGGACGCAATCCATGAGCATCGCCGTCACCGCCACCCCGGAATCGGTGGGCCTGTCGTCCGCCCGTCTCGCCCGCATCGATGGCTGGCTCCAGCACCAGGTCGATAGCGGCAAGCTGCCCGGCGTTTCGGTCGCCGTCGCCCGTGCCGGCCAGGTGGTTTACTTCAACGCCGCCGGCCTGTCCGACATCGCCCGCGGCACCAAGATGGATGCCGACACCATCGTGCGGATTTATTCGATGACCAAGCCGCTTACCTCGGTGGCCATCATGATGCTGTACGAAGAAGGCCGCTTCCAGTTGGACGACCCGATTTCCAACGTGCTGCCGGCGTTCAAGCAGAGCCATGTCTATACCGCCGGATCGCGG
>JAYTQP010000046.1:0-3127 GCA_043746675.1 Rhodospirillales bacterium
GGTTCCAATGCCAGCAATTCGGAAAGCTGCGCGATGTTCACCGCCGCCTCGATCGTTGCCGCCGGCAAGCTCTATCTTGGCGCCGCCGATCCGGCGGACCCGCGTGGCTCGCCGCTGTTTGCCGATTTGCATGGTCTGCCGCCGATGCAGATTTTCGCCGCCGCCGAGGAGGTGCTGCTGGACGATTCGCGCCGCCTCGCCGCCCGCTTGCGCGATTGTGGCGCGCCGCCCGAACTGCACATCGTGCCCGGCGTGCCGCATGTCTGGCCGTTGTTCGCGCGATTATTGCCGGAGGGGCGCGAAAGCCTGCGCGCGGTCAAGCGGTTCCTGGATCGGATCGCCGGCAGCGGTTAGCCGTTAGCGGGGATCGTTGCACCCGCCAGACGCTGTCGCCCGCCTTTGTCACCGGAGGGCACGGCTTGCCTGGGGTTGGTGCGCGGGGCATGGTCGTGCCTTCGCTCCTAGCCCGAGGTGCCCGACATGCCCGACTTTGTTCCCGTTCGCTACGGCGTGCTTGGCGCCGCCAACATCGCCCGCAGCTTCACCCACGGACTGGCAGGCTCGCCGCTGGCGTCGGTTGCGGCGGTCGCCAGCCGTGATGCTGAAAAAGCGGCTGCCTTCGCCGCCGAGCTTGGCATTCCGCGCAGCCACGGTTCCTACGAGGCCCTGCTCGCCGACCCGGCAATCGACGCCATCTACGTGCCTTTGCCGAACGACATGCATGCCGAATGGGTGATCCGTGCCGCTGAGGCCGGCAAGCACGTGCTGTGCGAAAAGCCCTGGGCGGTGGACCCGGCGCAGGCGCAGGCGATGTTCGCCGCCGGCCGCGCCAACAAGGTTCATGTGGCGGAAGCCTATCCCTACATGGCGCAGCCGCAAACGCGGCGCCTGCGCGCGTTGCTGGCCGAAGGCGCGCTCGGCCCGATCCAGCTTGTAACCGCGGCGTTCGGTTTCGGGCTGTTGCGGCCCGACGGCAGCCCGGTCGGCGACCCGGCGAATATCCGCCTCGACCCGACCCGTGGCGGTGGCGCGCTGCTGGATGCCGGCACCTATGCGATGAGTTTCGTGCGCCTCGCGGTTGGCCAGCGCCCGACCCGCGTTCTCGCGACCGCCAAATATTCGCAAAGCAATGTCGATCAAACCGTTGCCGCCACGCTGGAATTCGCCAACGGCGCGCTGGCGCAGATGACCTGCAGCATGGCGACATCGTTCCACCGCCACGCCGTCGTGATCGGCGCGACCGGGGTGGTCGAAACCACTTACAGCAATCACGCGCCGGCGACCGGCACCCTTTCGCTGCGCATCAAGCGCGGCGTGGCCGGCGCCGTGCCATTCGAAACCGAGGAAACGCCGGGCGGCGACGGTTTCCGGGCCGAGGCGGAATCCTTTGCGCAGATGATCAGGCTTGGGCCGGCGCACTGGAACGGCGCATCCGAAGCCGAAACCGTCGATACCGTGATGGCGCTGCACGCCATTGCCGCCAGCGCCCGCCAGGGTGGTTGGGTCGATCTGCCGGCATGAAGCTGAAAGCGTTTGCTTTCCACCCTCGGGCAAAATCTCTAAACTGCGTGGATGGTCGAAAAACCCCGCATTGCCCTGTTTGTTACCTGCCTGGTCGATATCCATCGGCCCAGCGTCGGCTTTGCCGCGATCAGCCTGCTCGAACAGGCCGGCTGCGTTGTCGAAGTGCCGCGCGCGCAGACCTGCTGCGGCCAGCCGGCCTATAATTCCGGCGATCGCGCCACCACGCGGGCGCTGCTGGCGGATTATGTGGATGCCTTTGCGGGCTATGACTATGTGGTGGCGCCCAGCGGTTCCTGCGCCGGCATGCTGCGCGAACATATGCCGCATTTGTTCGATGACGATCCGAATTTGCGCGCCCGCGCCGATGCGTTGGCGGCGAAAACCTATGAGCTGGTCAGTTTTCTGACCGATGTCATGGGGGTGACCGGTGTGGCTGCGGGCCTTGCCGGCACTGCCACCTATCACGATAGCTGCGCCGGGCTGCGCGAACTTGGAGTGAAGGCGCAGCCGCGCGCTTTGCTGGGCACGGTGGCCGGGCTGGCGCTGGTGGAAATGGCGGAACCGGAGGTTTGCTGCGGCTTCGGTGGCACCTTTTGCGTGAAATATCCGGATATCTCGACCCGCATGGTCGGCGATAAAACCCGCGACATCGCGGCGACCGGGGCCGACCTGCTGCTGGCCGGCGACATGGGCTGCCTGCTGAACATGGCCGGCAAACTGCACCGCGAAGGCAGCCGCATCGGCGTGCGCCATGTTGCCGAAGTGCTGGCCGGGATCACCGATACAGTGCCGCCGATCGGCGTCGGGAGAGAGTAGCAACATGCAAAGCACGTCCCCCGCCTTCAAGGCCAACGTCGCCGACGCGCTGGCCGATGCCGGCTTGCAGAAGGCGCTGCATTTCACCCGCCCGCGCTTTCCCGAACGCCGGGCGGCGGCGGTGGCGGCTTTGCCGGAATTCGAGGCCCTGCGCGACATTGGCCGCGATATCAAGAACCATACCCTGGCGAACCTCGATTTCTATCTGGAAACCTGGGCCGACAACGTGGAGAAATCCGGCGGCCAGGTACATTGGTGCAGCACCGCGGACGATGCCCGCGCGGCGGTGCTGGCGATCTGCCAGCGGGTTGGGGCGCGCACCGTGACCAAGGGCAAGTCGATGATTTCCGAGGAACTCGGGATCAACGAACATCTGGAAAAGCATGGCATCGCGCCGGTCGAAACCGACCTCGGCGAGTATATCCTGCAACTGCGCGGCGAGGGGCCGAGCCACATCATTGCGCCGGCGTTTCACCTCAACCGGGAAGACTGGGAGGAAAGTTTTCGCAAATCGCATACCGACCTGCCGCCCGATCGGGTGTTCGGCGAGCGACGCGATATTCTGGTCGAGGCGCGGACGATCCTGCGGGAAAAATTTCTGGCAGCCGACGTCGGCATCACCGGGGCGAACTTCCTGATTGCCGAAACCGGCTCGTCGGTGATCGTGACCAACGAGGGCAACGGCGATCTGACCCAAACCCTGCCCCGGGTGCACATCGCGCTGGCCAGCATCGAGAAAGTGGTGCCGACGCTGGAGGACGCCACTTCGCTGCTGCGACTGCTGGCG
>JAYTQP010000047.1:0-2222 GCA_043746675.1 Rhodospirillales bacterium
GGCATCCGCAAAGTTGCCGAACTCGGGATGCTGGGTAAAGGCGTAGGCCGTGCAGGCAATGATCGCGATGGCGCCAACGATAACGAACACGATGCCCACCGCGAGATCAATGCGCTCGTACCGCATGAAGCGCGGGGTGATGCGTTTGTCGATGACGTAACTTTGTTGAAAGAACAGTTGCCAGGGCGCCACAGTGGTGCCGACGATGCCGATGATGAGCAGCAGCACGTCCGACAATTTGCCCGCCGGCAGGCTGGGAACCAGCAGATCACGGGCGATCTGGGTGGCCGGCACGTGCGCCGCCAGCACCACCGGCACCAGCAGCAGGCTGCCCAGGCAGAGCAGCAGGGCAAACCGCTCGAACCGGCGGAAATCGCCAGTGCTGACGGCCAGCATGGTGGCCGCCGCGGCGATCAGCACGCCCGCGACCTTGGGCATGCCGAGATAATCCAGCGCCATGCTGATGCCGATAAATTCGGTAACGATGGTCAGCCCGTTGAGGATGAACAGGTCGATCACGCTGAAGGCGCCCCAGAACCGCCCGAACCGCTCCAGGATCAGCCGCGCATGGCCAACCCCGGTGACCGCGCCGAGGCGCAGCACCATTTCCTGGTTCACATACAGCACCGGCACCAGCAGCAGCAGCGTCCAGAGCAAGCTGGTGCCGTAATTCTGCCCGGCCTGGGTGTAGGTGGCGAAGGCGCCGGCATCGTTATCGCCGACCATCACGATGATGCCGGGGCCGATGATCGCCAGCAGGGTACGCAGCCGGGCCTTCCAGTGCGTGCGCGGGCCGCTGTCGGCCAGACGGATGCTGCCGAGGGCGCCATGAATGTCGCCGACATGGGCGCTGTCCAGCACGGCCGGACGCAACGTCGTGGGGTCGATGTTTTGCATATGGGTCATTTCCGTCTCCCGCGCGCCGGTTCCGAAAATCTCACTTCGGAGGCGCCGAGGCTCAGCAGGCAGGCATGGCGCCGCCGGATCGGGCGGCGCCATGATCGGCCGGACGCAAGGGCGACCGGCTACTGCCTAGACGGAGGGCGCGCGCCGTGACGTCGGAAGGTGGGACGCCAAAAAGCGGGGTGGGGCGAACGGAATATACAATATCGGGCCATCATGGCCTCCTGCGGCTCGGTCATCGTTGCGAGCCTGGGAGCGCCGGGATGGCCAGGGATCAGGGTCTGATCCGGCGGCCCTTGCGGCGACCCAGGCGACGGTCCAGCCCGGCGGTCATGCAAGCCGACGCGCGTCGACTATCGCAGTCCGAGGGCTGGGAGGGCATAGATCGCGGGGTCATCGGTTTCCGGGGGGCTAGGGTTGCGACACCTGTCGATAGACCTTTTTGGGCCGGCGGAGCAAGTACCGAATTCAATGCGAAACCGCTTCGCTGAAGGCCTTCTTTTTTGAAAAAAAGAAGAAAAAAACTTCTTCCCTTGGCCTTTTGCCGCTGGACGGTCAGCATTCACTGCAAAATTATCGAAGATAGGAATTTATGTCGGGGGTCATGGCGTTGCTGGCTAGGTAGTTGAAAGTGCCTTCGGTCAGGGCTTCGGTGGCGGCGCGGGCGGTGGCGGCCATGGCGGCGCGCCAGAGCGAGGTTGCCAGGCTGATCCGGCGCACGCCGCTGGCTTGCAGTTCGGCTTTGCTGAACGATTTGCCGGGGATGCCGGCCATGAAGTTCACCGGCCGATCGACGGCCGCGCAGACCGCGCGCACTGCATCCAGGCTGGGCAGGCCGGGCGCCATCAGCACGTCGGCGCCGGCGGCGGCGAAGGCCTGGAGGCGGCGGATCACGTCGTCGAGGTCGGGGTTGCCACGCAGAAAGCTTTCGGTCCGCGCGGTCAGCAGGAAGCCTGCCGGGCGGGCGGCGACGCAGGCGGCGATGCGGGCGACGGCCTCATCGAGGCTGTAGAGTGGGCGCGCGGGATCGCCGGTGGCGTCTTCGATCGAGCAGCCAACCAGGCCGACGCCATGCGCCAGCCGCACGGTTTCGGCGGCGAATGCGGGGGCGTGGCCGAAGCCGTTTTCCAGGTCGGCGGCGACCGGGATATCGACGGCATCGACCACCTGCTTGCTGTGCGCCAGGGACTCATCGCGGGTGATCCGGCCATCGCGCCGGCCGAGCGTGCCGGCGAAGCCGCCGCTGGTGGTTGCCAGCGCCGATGCGCCCAGCCCGGCCAGCAGGCGGGCGGAGCCTGTATCGAACGGGTTGGGGATGA
>JAYTQP010000048.1:0-6894 GCA_043746675.1 Rhodospirillales bacterium
CTCGCCGTTGAAGATCAGCTTGCCCGCCGATGGCGTGTAGATCCGGCTGATCATGTTGAAGATGGTGGTTTTCCCGGCGCCGTTCGGGCCGATGATGGAAAACACCTCGCCCGGTTCGACCGCGAAGCTCACGCCTTCGACCGCACGGATGCCGCCGAAATTCATCGCGATGTCCTCGGCGACAAAAATACTCATCGCAGTCGCTCCGACTTGGCGTAGGACTTCTGCCGGCGCGCCGCCGGCTTGCGGTGCAGCGGATAGGATTTGCAATAGCGCTTCAGCTTGACCCAGCGGCCGTTGATGCCACCGGGCTCGAACATGATCACCAGCACCAGGATGAGGCCGAACAAGGATGGCTCAAGCCCCGGCAGCCGGCCCAGCCCGAACGGCAAATCATCGCGCACCATTGCGATCGCCTGCGGCAGCAGCCGCATGAAGGCGGCGCCGAAAATCGCCCCATGGATCGAACCGAGGCCGCCGATGAACACGATGGTGACGAGTTGGATCGATAGCAGAATGTCGAAACTGTCGGGCGCGAGAAAGCGCACGTAATGGGCGTACAGCCCGCCGGCGAGACCGGTTATCCCGGCACTGATGCCGAACACGATAACCTTGGTGACGGCGAGGTTGATGCCCATGCTCTGGGCGGAAATCTCACTATCGCGGATCGCCACCATGGCGCGGCCGAGCGGCGAGCGCAGGATATTCAGCGCCACCCAGATCACCAGCACCAGCACGATGAAGGCCGCGTAGTAGATCCCGGTGGCGCCTTCGACCTTCAGGCCGAGGATGGTCGGCGTCTGCACCGCAAAGCCGTCGAAGCCGCCGGTCAGCCCGTCCCATTTCTGCAGCACGGTGCCGATGATGCTGCCGAACGCCAAGGTGGCGATGGCCAGATACAAGCCGCTCATCCGCAAAGTCGGGATGCCGATCGCGACCCCAAAAAACGCCGTCAGCAGGCCGGCGCAAGGCAGGCTGACCAGGAACGGCACGCCGTGCGCCAGCAGGATGGCGTTGGTGTAGGCGCCGATGCCAAGGAAAGCCGCGTTGCCCAGGCTGACCAGCCCGGTATAGCCGGTCAGCAGCATCAGCCCAACGCCGGCGATGGCGAAGATGAACAGCCCGCCAAGCTCGCCAACGTAGAATTCGCCCAGCACCAAGGGTATGCCGGCCATCACCAGCAGCAGCAGCCCATAGGCGATTTTCGTCGCCGGGGTTTTCGCCAGCACCAGATCTTGTTCGTAACGGGTTTTGAATGGGGCGATCATGGCGTCAGACCCGCTTGCGAATAACTTGGCCGAACAGCCCCTGCGGTCGCAGGATCAGCACGGCCAGCAGCACGATGTTCGAGGTCACTTCCTGAAATCCGGTCGGCAGATAATAGCCCGCCATCTGCTCGACGATGCCCACCACCACCCCGCCGACCAACGCGCCGGGGATGCTGCCGAAGCCGCCCAGCACGGCGGCGGCGAACGCCTTGAAGCCGATGATGCCGGAATTGACGTCTACCATCTGCACCGGCACCAGCAGGATGGCGGCAACCGCCGCCACCCCGGCGCTGATTGCCCAGATCAGCGAAAACACCCGTCGCACCGGAATGCCCATGTAGTAGGCCGCCAACTGGTTCTGCGACGACGCCTGCATGGCAATCCCCAGCCTGGTGCGGCTGAAAAACAGATACAGCACCCCGCACAGCAGCACGGTGCCTGTGATGATCGAGATATTATCCTGCCCGAGCACCACATCGCCGCCGAATTTCACCACCCGGTTGGTGAACGGCGTGTTGAAGGCAACCGTGTCGTAGCCCCAGGCAATGCCGGCGCCGGCGCGAAAAATGAACGCCAGCCCGAGCGTCAGCATCACCACGGCGAATTGCGGCTGCCCGATCACCCGCCGTAAAACCAATGCATCCAGCGCGTAGCCGAACCCCGCGGTCACGAACACCGCCAGCATCGAGCCGACCCAGTAATTCATGCCGAATTTGCCGACGAACGTGTAGGCCGCGAAGCCGCCGAGCATCATAATCTCGCCCTGGGCGAAATTCACCATCTCGGTCGCCTTGTAGATCAGCACGAAGCCGAACGCGATCAGCCCATAGATGCAGCCGGTGGCAGCCCCATTGATTGCAAGCTGCAACAGCCGCAGCACATCTTCCATCCGCGACCGCCTCCCAGGGCATTTTTTATTCGAGCAACGTCGTTGACGCCGAATATGCTTGGCCTTCTGCGTGCCGTCAAATGTGCATTTCAGGAATGCGTCAGGGCGTTGGCGACCGCCCAGGCGCGGTTCCTTGCGACCGTCCGCCCCCCCCTATACTGTCCGCAGTGTCAGGAGTTCGGTCCGATGAAACACGCCTCCGCCACCCTCGAAAACAAATACGAGGTCGATAGCAGCAGCTTCTATCTCACCGGCACCCAGGCGCTGGTGCGGCTGCCGCTGTTGCAGCGGCAGTTGGATGTGGCGGCCGGGCTGAATACCGCCGGCTTCGTGTCCGGCTATCGTGGCTCGCCGCTGGGCCAGGTGGATATCCAGATGTGGGCGGCGCGCCAATATCTCGCCGACAACCACATCCAGTTTCGTCCGGCGGTGAACGAGGAACTGGCGGCCACCGCGATCTGGGGCACCCAGCAACTGCCGCTGACCCGGGGGGCGAAATACGACGGCGTGTTCGCCTACTGGTACGGCAAGGGCCCCGGCGTGGATCGCGCCGGCGATGCGTTTCGCCACGCCAACTACGCCGGCACCAGCCGCCATGGCGGCGTGCTGCTGATGGCCGGCGACGACCATGCCTGCAAATCCTCCACCGTGCCGCACCAGTCCGAACCCGCGCTGATCGCCGCCGGGGTGCCGATCCTGGTGCCGGCCGATGTGCGCGATCTGCTGGAACTCGGCCTGCACGGCTGGGCGATGTCGCGCTGGTCCGGCCGGCTGGTCGGCTTCAAAACCGTCGGCGACGTGATGGATAGCTCGGCCTCGGTCGATTTCGATCTGAAGTCGTTTCGTATTCGCACCCCGAACGGCGAATTCCCCAACGCCGGCCTGCGGCTGCCCGATGTGGCGCTGGAACAGGAAGCCCGCGTCTTCGCGGTCGGGCTGCCGGCGGCGGTGGATTATGCCCGCGCCAACGGGCTAGATCGGGTGGTGATGGATGCACCGGGCGCGCGCATCGGCATAATCACCGCCGGCAAATCCTATCAGGATACGCGCCAGGCGCTGGCCGATCTCGGGCTTGGCACCCGCGCCCCGGTGCGGCTGTTAAAGCTGGCTTTGGTATGGCCGATCGACCGCGCCACCGTGCGCGCCTTCGCCGAAGGTCTCGATGAGATTATCGTGATCGAAGAAAAATCCCCGATCATCGAACAGCAGGTGCGCGACGTGCTGTACGACAGCGCAATTCGCCCGGCCGTCTACGGCAAGCGCGATCCGGCCGGGCAGGTTTTTCTACGCGATTACGGCGAATTCACCGCCTCCGAACTCGCCGTCATGCTCGGCGGCCGGCTTGGCCGGGTGATGGACAGCGAGGACATGCGCGCCCGCGTCGCCTATTTGCGCGATGCCGCCGCCGCCGTCGCCAAGGCGGAAATCCTGGCCGTGCGGCGGCCGTTTTTCTGCTCGGGCTGCCCGCACAATACCTCCACCAAGGTGATCGACGGCAGCCGCGCGCTCGGCGGCATCGGCTGTCACACGCTGGCGATGTGGATGGATCGCAGCACTGACACCTTCAGCCAGATGGGCGGGGAGGGGATCGCCTGGCTCGGTCAGGCACCCTTCACCGAGGAGACCCATGTGTTCGCCAACCTCGGCGACGGCACCTACTTCCATTCCGGCTACATGGCGATCCGCGCGGCGGTCGCCTCGGGCACCAACATCACCTACAAAATCCTCTACAACGACGCCGTTGCGATGACCGGCGGACAGCCACTCGATGGGCAACTGACGGTGCCGCAAATCACCCGCCAGGTGATCGCCGAAGGCGCCAAGCGCGTGGTGGTGGTGACCGACGAGCCGGAAAAATACGACGACGTGGCCGATCTCGCGCCCGGTACCTCGGTGCATCATCGGCGCGACATGGAAGCGATCCAGCGCGAACTGCGCGACACGCCGGGCTGCACCATCCTGGTCTACGACCAGACCTGCGCCAGCGAAAAGCGTCGCCGCCGCAAGCGCGGCACTTTCCCCGATCCGGCCAAGCGCGCTTTCATCAATCCGGCGGTCTGCGAGGGCTGCGGCGACTGTTCCAAAGCCTCCAACTGTCTCAGCGTGCAGCCGCTGGCGACCGAATTCGGCACCAAGCGGAAAATCGACCAGTCCAGTTGCAACAAGGATTTTTCCTGCGTCGAAGGCTTCTGCCCGAGTTTCGTCACCGTGCATGGCGGCGGCCTGCGCAAGCGCCCGAAAATCGATGCCAAACCGTTCGATCTGCCCGATCCGGTGCTGCCCTCGCTGGCGAGCCCGTGGAACATCCTGGTGACCGGCATCGGCGGCACCGGGATTGTAACGATTGGCGCGCTGCTCGGCATGGCCGCCCATTTGGACGGGCTGCACGTCACCTCGCTGGACATGATGGGCATGGCGCAGAAGGGCGGCAGCGTGTTCAGCCACATCAGGCTGGCCGCCGACGCCGCGCAACTGCATGGACTGCGGGTCAGCCGGGGTGCTGCCGATCTGCTGCTGGCCTGCGACATGGTGGTGGCGGCCAGCAAGGATGCACTGGCAACCTTGCGCGCCGGCGTCACCCACGCAGTGCTGAACACGCATGAATCCCCGACCGGCGATTTCGTGATGGACACCAGCACATCGCTGCCCGGAACCCGGCTGCGCCGCAGCATCGCCGCGCATGTCGGCGAAGCGGCCACCGATCAGCTCGATGCCACCGCCTTGGCCACCGCGCTGATGGGTGATGCGATCGCGACCAATCCCTTCATGCTCGGCTATGCCTGGCAGAAGGGCCTGGTGCCGCTGAGCCTGGAAAGTTTGCTGCAGGCCATCACCCTGAACGGCACCGCGATCGAAGCGAACAAAGCCGCCTTCAACTGGGGCCGCGCGGCAGCGGCCGATTTTGCCCGGGTTGTCGCCGCGGCCGGCATCGCGCCGGAACCGACAGCGCCGAAAACATTGGATGAAATGATCGCCAGCCGCTCGGACCAGCTCACCGCCTATCAAAGCCGCCGCTACGCGCGGCGCTATCAGGCGCTGGTCGATCGGGTGCGCGCCAGGGAAGAAGTGCTGTTCTCCGGCGGCACGGCGCTGACCGAAGCGGTGGCGCGCAATTTCCATAAACTGATGGCCTACAAGGACGAATATGAAGTCGCCCGGCTGCATGCCGACCCGGCCTTCCGGGCCAGCTTGCAAGCGCAGTTCGAAGGCGTGCGCCGGATCGAATTCCACCTCGCCCCGCCGCTGCTGGCGCGGCGCGACAAAACCACCGGCCATCTCGTCAAGCGATCCTTCGGTCCGTGGATGTTCAAGGCCTTCGCGGTGCTGGCGAAGTTCAAGGCGCTGCGCGGCACCGCGCTCGATCCGTTCGGCCGCAGCGACGAACGCCGGGTCGAACGCGCCTTGATCGATGAGTACGAAGCCACCATCGCCACCGTGTTGCAGCATCTGTCGGCGCCAACCCTGTCGGTTGCGGTCGCCATCGCCGAACTGCCGGACAAGATCCGCGGCTTCGGCCATGTCAAGGAACGTACCTTGCGGCAGGCGGCGGCAGAGCGCGATCGGCTGCTCGTCCGGCTCGCCGGCCCGACGGTGGCGGCGTAGCGGGATATCGGGCCCGATGCACGGTCGCGATCTGATTTCGGTGGTTATCTCGACCTATAACGCGCCGGAATTTCTGGCGATCGCGCTGCGGTCGTTCGGCAATCAAACCGATAGCGATTTCGAAATTCTGGTGGCCGACGATGGCTCGGATAACCGCACGCTGGCGGTGATCGAGACCGTCAGGCAACAATCATCGGTGCCGATCCGCCATGTCCGGCACGCCGATTGCGGCTTCCGATTGTCGCGCATTCGCAATCTTGCCATCAACGAAAGCCGAGGCTCGTATCTGGTGTTCGTCGATGGCGACTGCTTCGTGCTGGCGGATTTCATCGCCCGTCACCGGCATCTGGCGGCGTCGGGAAAATTCGTCTCCGGCAAGCGCAGCTATCTGCGCGCCGCGATCACCCGCCGCATCGTTGCCGCCGGGGCGGCGCCGGCCTGGGGCCGGGCGCGCTGGCTGCTGCGCAGTCTGGTCAACCACTGCACCCGCCCGGCCGAGTTCATCGCCCTGGCGGATGGCGCCTGGCGCGACAAAAAGGCGCGCGAATGGCGCAAGGCGCAGGCCTGCAATCTCGGCGCATTTCGTACCGATATCGATGCGGTCAACGGCTTCGATAATCGCTACGCCGCGCACGGGCTGGAGGATTCGGATTTCATTCTGCGGCTGATCAATGCCGGGGTGGCGCGCAAGCTGGGCGATCATGCCGCCTTGGTGCTGCATCTCGACCATCCCCGCCGCGGCGATGGCGGCCCGTCGCCGAACGCCCCGATGTTCGCCGAACTGGTGCAATCCGGTGCCACCCGCGCCGAAGACGGGCTGCGGCAAGTCTAGCCTACTGCGCCAGCGCCTGCGAGCGCACCAGCCGCGCATAAAGCCCACCCTGCCCGAGCAGAGCGGCATGGGTGCCTTGTTCGATCGCCCCGCCATCGGCCATCGCCACCACCAGATCGGCATCCCGCACGGTGGAAAGCCGGTGCGCCACCACGATGGTGGTGCGGCCGTGCCGCAGCCGGGTCAGCGCCTGCTGCACCAACGCCTCGCTCTCGGTGTCGAGCGCGCTGGTCGCCTCGTCGAGCAGCAGGATGCGCGGATTGCGCAGCAGCGCGCGCGCCAGCGCCACCCGCTGGCGCTGC
>JAYTQP010000049.1:0-2250 GCA_043746675.1 Rhodospirillales bacterium
CGCCGCCGTGCGAGGTCTGCCAATCCGCGCTAGCTTAACCCAAACGCGAGCCCCGTGATGAAATGGCCGTTCTTTCGGCGGCCTACGCCTTCTATTGCCGCCGTTGCCGAACGGGCGATGCTGGACAACCTCGTGCCCGAGGCCGACCAGCCAGCAGATAAGGCGCCATGGTGGCTCTATCTTCTGGTCGTGCTGCTGCTCGCCGGAGGTGGCGGGGTGGTGTGGTGGAAGTTCTTCCAGCCGGTGCCTCCGCTGACCCTCGCAAGCCGGCTGATCGAAACCGGGCAGTTGCAAGCCGCGCGCGCGTTTCTGCGCGATATCGTTGCCAGCGATCCCGCCAATATGGATGCGCATTTTCGGCTCGGATCGCTGCAGCTGCGCCTCGGTGATCCGGTAGCCGCCACCAAGGAACTGCGCATTGCCCGCGACATGGGCATGCCCCCGCAGGATGTTTCGCCGCTGCTGGCGCAAGCCTATCTCGGTCAGAAGATGTACAAGGACCTGCTGGCGGAATTCCCCACCGCCGGGCTGCCGGCGCCCGATGCGGCCGCTTTGCTCACCTTGCGGGCGATGGCGCAGTTGGCGTTGAACGACAAAGCGGCAGCCACCGCCTCGGTCGCGCTCGCCGAGCAACTCGCGCCCGACAAGGTCGATCCGCCGATCGCCGCCGCCCGCATCGCCTATGGCCGCGGCGACAAGGACGGCGCCGAAAAAGCAATCGAACGCGCGCTGGACATCGACCCGCTATCCGGCGAAGCCCTCTCCCTCAAAGGCCTACTCGCGACCGACCGCGGCGAGAATGCCAAGGCACTGGAAGCCTACGATGCCGCCATGGCCGCCGACCCGGGCCTGATCAACACCCGTCTGAACCGGGCCAATCTCGAAGTTACCATGGCGCTGGACCCCCAGGCCAAGCTGGATGTTGATTTCATCCTCGCCGACCAGCCGGAAAACGCGGCGGCGCTGTATTTGCGCGCGGTGCTGCTGGCGCGGGCCAAGGATTATCGTGGCGCCAACATCATCCTGCAGAAGATCGACCCGCTGCTGCCGGAGTTTCCGCGCGGGCTCTACATCCTCGCACTGGTAAAAATGAACCTCGGCCAGGACGCGCAGGCGCTCGAGACCGCCACCCAATACGTCGCCCGCAACCCCACCGACCTCGATGGCGTCAAACTGCTGACCTCGATGTATCTCGGTGCCGGGCAAATTGACAAATGCATCGAAATCCTGAACGCGACCGTCGCCCAGGGGCGTGCGGACGCGGATATCTTCTTCTCGCTCGGGCAAATCTTGGTGCGAACCGGGCAGCGCCAGGCGGCGATCCCGCGGCTCGAACAGGCGCTGGCACTGGCACCCAGCAACAAGGATATCGCGGAGCTGCTGAACAAGACCAAGCTGCTGGTCGCCGGCGCCGAGGGGCAGACGACGCAGGCAATTCGGGTCAATCCGGAAACCGTAACCGAAGCGGCGGTGGCGTCCAGCCTGGCGACCGGCGATCTCGATACCGCGCGCTCGCAGCTTGAAATTCTGCGCCAGGCCGATGGCTTTACCGAACATGTCGGCATTCTGACCGGCATGATCCGGCTGGCGGAGCTGGATCTCCCCGCTGCCACCGCGGTTTTCCGCGATGTCGCCCACACTTATCCGGATTCAACCATGGCCCGCGTCAACCTGGCCAAGATCGCCGCCATGCAGAACCATATCGATGATGCCGAGCGCATCCTCAATAAAACCCTGACGCTCGATCCGCGTAACCGGCTCGCCGCGACCACCTTGGCAACCATCCTGCTGACCAACGGCCTGACCAGCCAGGCGCTCGCGGTGCTCGAAGTCGCCCACGATGCCGCCCCGAACGACGTCGAACTGACCGGCTTCCTGCTCGATGCCTATAGCAATAACGGCCAGGCGCAAAAGGCGATCACCATGCTGCGAACGCTGTCGCCGGAGCAGGCGACCAGCCTGCCGATCCTCGCGGTCAAGGCCCGTGCGCAGGAAGCCTCTGGGCGGGCGTCGGAGGCACGGGACACCTACATGCGGATGCTGACGATCAACCCGACCGACAAGCTGGTGCGGCTGCGGCTGGTCGATCTGCTGCTGAACGCGCGGGATACCAAAACCGCCAAGGAAGTGCTGCGCGACGGCGTGCGGGTGGCACCCGGCGATCCGGACATGCTGTCGGCGCTGGTGCGCACCGAACTTCAGGTTTCCGGCGTGGACGCCGCCCTGGCCGCAGCGTCGGACCTGGAAAAC
>JAYTQP010000050.1:0-5594 GCA_043746675.1 Rhodospirillales bacterium
CCGCCGATAGCACCGATGCCGACTTCCTGCCGCCGATGCCGCCACGCCCGGCAGAACCGTGGCCGTTGCTGACCCTGCTGCGGCGCGGGCGGCGCAACCTGTTGGAAATGTTCAGCGAGAAGCTGCTGAACCAGGATTATTCGGACAGTCGCGTGCTGTCGCGCCGGGTGATCGTGTGCAATTCGCCGGCAACCGTGCAGGCGGCATTGCTCGGGCATCACGAGGAATTTCAGCGCAAAAGCCCGCAGATGCGCCATGCGCTGGAACCGTTGCTAGGTGACGGCCTGTTCATCTCGGACGGCGAAACCTGGGCGACCCGGCGGCGGCTGGTGGCGCCGGTGGTGCATGCGTCCCGCATGCCGCTGTTCGCCCCGGTGATGGTGCAGGCGGCGGCGGCGGCGGCCGATCGCTGGGCGGCGCTGCCGGCCGGCAAGCCGGTGCTGATGCTGGGCGAAATGGCGCGGCTAACGGCGGAGATCATCTGCCGCACCGTGTTCGGGCGCCAGCTAGGCGACGCCCATGCGGCCGAAATCGTGGAAGGATTTTCCGACTATCAGCGCCGCATCGGCTCGACCGATCTGCTCTCGCTGATGGGCCTGCCAGACTGGCTGCCGCGCCTGCTCGGGCCGGGCACGAAACGTTCGGCGGCGCGCATCCATCGTGTGCTGGACAGCATCATCGACAGCCACCGGCGGGCGCGCGCGGCCGGAACGGTGGAAAACGAGCCGACCATGCTGAAGCTGCTGATGGACGCCGAAGACCCGGCAACGGACAGTGTTTTCACCGCCGAGGGGCTGCGCAACGAGGCCGCTGTGCTGTTCATGGCCGGGCATGAGACGACCGCCAACAGCCTGGCCTGGACCTGGTTTCTGCTGTCGCAATCGCCGCGCGTGGCGGATCGGCTGCATGCCGAACTGGATAATGTGCTCGCCGGCCGCGCGCCAACCTTGGCCGATCTGCCGGCATTGCCCTACACGCGGGCGATTTTCGAGGAAGCCATGCGGCTTTATCCGCCGGTGGCAGTACTGCCGCGCGAAGCCATGGCGGACGCCGAAATCCTCGGCCATCCGGTGCCGAAAGGCGCGATGGTGCTGATCATTCCCTGGCTGCTGCATCGCAAGAAGTCGCTGTGGGACAAACCGGACCATTTCGTGCCGGAACGATTTCTTGCCGAAAACAGCGCCGGGCGATCGAAATTCGCCTACATCCCGTTCAGCACCGGCCCGCGCGTGTGCGCCGGCCTGGCGTTCGCGATGACGGAGGCCACCCTGTGCCTCGCCACCCTGGCGCAGCGTTTCGCGCCGCAACTGGTGCCCGGCACGCAGGTCGAGCCGATCTGCCGGCTGACCCTGCGGCCAAACAACGGGCTGCCGATGCTGATCGTGCCGCGCTAACCCACCGGCATGGTTTGGGCGATCGGCGGCAGTTTCAACACCGCCTCATACCAGGCCGCCAGCTTCGGATGGCCGGGACGCCACGCCTCGTTGGCGAAACGAAAATCGAGATAGCCGAGGGCGCAGGCCACCGTGATTTCGCCGATCGTGGCGAGCGCATGCAGGTCGCCGGCAGCGGCCTCCAGCGCGGCCAGCGCGCGATCCACCTTGCCGCGTTGCAGGGCGATCCATTCCACCCGACCTGGATCCTGCGGCAGCGCGATTTCGCGGCGGCGGGGCTGGCTGGCGTCCATGATGCCATCGCCGAGCGCCTGCTGTTGCAGCGCCTTCCAGCGCGTCGGGCCGGCCGGCGGAAACAGCGGCGCCGCGCTGCCGATGCTGTCCAGATATTCGCAGATCACCGGGCTGTCATACAGCGCGACGCCGTCGTCGGTGACCAGGGTTGGAACTTTGCCGAGCGGGTTGGCGGCGGCGAGGATGGGGTCGGACGTTTTGATCACCCATTTTTCCACCTGGGCATCGATACGGCGGGCGATGGCGCAGGCCATGGCCTTGCGCACGTAGGGGCTGGCGGGCGAGTAGGCGAGTTTCATGGTCGCGTTTTCCTTTAGGCCGAGGTCGATACTGTAAACCGTGTGTCCGCACCGGCCAGCAATACGCGATCGGCGGGTTTCAGTTGGCCTGCTGAAAACCATCCGGGGCGGAGACTGTCCGCCCCGGTTTCGGTTCAGGCGGCGAACTTGATCAGGTTGCGCACCTGGGCGGCGGTTTTCAGGGTGGCAAACCCTTCGTTGATCTTGTCCAGGGTGATGTGGCCGCTGACGAGATGATCGAGCTTGAGGCGGCCCTGGCGCCACATGGTCAGCATCCGCGGCATGTCGGTGCGGAAGTGGTTGCTACCCATGGATGACCCCTGGATGCGCTTTTCACGCAGGAAGTCCGCGCCGTGCAGTTCGATCTTCTGGCCGAACGGGATCATGCCGATAATGGTGGCGGTGCCGCCGGCGCGCAGCATCTGCCAGCATTGTTCGGCGGTAACCTTGGCGCCGAGGGCTTCGAACGAATAATGCACGCCGCCGCCGGTCAGTTCGCGCACCGCTTCCACCGGATCGACGTTGGAGACGTTGATAATGTCGGTGGCGCCCATTTGCAGGGCGATTTCCAGCTTGGCCTGCACCTTGTCGATCGCGATCACGCGGGATGCGCCGGCCAGCGCGGCGCCGTTGATGGCCGACAGGCCAATGCCGCCACAGCCGACCACGGCAACAAAGCTGCCGGGCTTGACCTGGGCGGTGTTGAACACCGCGCCAACCCCGGTGACAACGCCGCAGCCAACCAACGCCGCGATATCCATCGGGATATCGTCGTCGATTTTCACGATCGCGTTTTCATGCACCAGCATCTGTTCGGCGAAGGATGACAAATTGGCGAACTGGTTCACCACCTGGCCTTTCCACGACAGGCGGCGGGCAGCACCGGGGGCAAGCTTCACCGTCGGGTCATCGCACAGCACGGTGCGGCCCGATGTGCAGTTTTCGCAGGCGCCACAAAATACCGACAGGCAGGTGATCACGTGATCGCCCGGCTTCACGTAGGTCACATCCTCCCCCACCGCTTCGACGATGGCCGACGATTCGTGGCCCAGGATCATCGGCGCCAGGCCGGGATAAAGCCCGTCCATGAAATGCAGATCGGAATGGCAAAGCCCGGCAAAGGCGGTGCGCAGCAAAACTTCGCGGCGCTTCGGCTTGGCGACCTCGACATCCTCGATCGTCAGCGGCGTATGCGCGGCGTGGAAAATAGCTGCTTTCACTGTGGCGTCTCCCAATATTGTTGCCTGTCAGCAAGCTAGCCCGGTCCGGCCTGTTTCGTCCAGATCGGCGGCGCGGTTGCGGAGGATCGGAAAGCCCGCTTAGCTGGCGCCAAAGCAAGGGGGAACGCAGGGCGATGAAACTTGGCCGCCTGGGGGTTTGGAGTTCGAATGATCGCCTGTCGCCGGCGGAATTGATCCGGCTGCTGCACACGACGGAAGATCTGGGGTATTGCGCATTATGGTATCCCGAAGCGGTGGGCTACGAAGCCTTGTCAAGCGCCGGTTTCATGCTGGCGCACTGCAAAAAACTGCATATCGGCAGTTCGATCGCCAGCATCTACGCGCGGGACGCATTTACCGCGCGGCGCGGGCTGATCGGGCTGAACGCGATGTCCGATAACCGCTTCATTCTCGGGCTGGGGGTGAGCCATGCGCCGATGGTGGAAGCGCGCGGCCACGGCTACGCCAAGCCACTGCCGGCGATGCGAGCGTATCTGGACCGGCTGCAGGAAGGCGAGGATGCGGCGGATTGGCAAGTGATGCTCGCGGCGTTGGGACCGGCGATGCTGAAGCTGGCCTATGGCCGCAGCCAGGGCGCGCTGCCGGTGAATTCAACCCCCGAACATACGCGCCGCGCCGCCGCCGCGATGCCGGCCGGCAAGCATCTGGCGGTGGCGCAGAAATTCATCATCGAAACCAATGCCGGGCGGGCGCGGGCACTGGGCCGGGTGCAACTGGCGGCGCATCTGGAGATGCCGAATTACATCGCCCACTGGCTGCGGCTGGGTTTTTCCGAGGCCGATCTGGCGCATGGCGGATCCGACGCCTTCATCGACGCAATGGTGAACTGGGGCACGGAGGACGACGTGAAGCGCCAGATACGCGCGCATTTCGCGGCCGGGGCGACCCATGTCTGCATTCGCCCGGTGCACGCGGATGGCGATTTCGCCGCGCGCGACGCAATGCTGCGAGCGATGGCCGATCTTTAGGCGGCGTTGTTATCGGACGGAGTTGGGAGGTGAGGATTGGGAGGAAAAGCTGCTGAAAGAACGTCGCCGTGGAATTGAACCAATAGCGCCGCATCCGTCGTCTTTTCCGGCAACCAGCCGATATAGCTGAACACAGCATATTTTTTCAAAATCGAGCCCTGCCAGTCAACAAGCAACCACGTCGGTCCCCCTCTACCCCGCCAACCGCCGCGCCACATCGCCGATTGCCACATGTGCAGACCGCACCGCCCCCTCCTGCCAGCCGGTTATGTGGGACATATGTTCGCCCGCGAACAAATACGGCCCGTCGCCGGCCAACAGCCGCGGATACGCCTCGGTACGCGCCGCGCGCGACCATTCGGCCCAGCCGGCGCCGCTGAACCGGATTTTCGGCCAGGCGACGCTGATCCCCAGCCGCAAATCCTTGCCATAACCGGGATGCAGATGTTCGCCATCGGCCAGCGCGTCTGCCAGCCGCTGCGGCAGTTTCTTGGCGGCGAAGGCGCGGCCTTCCTTGTCCGACCAGATATAGGCGCCGACCAGGATACCCTTGCGCTTCTGCAGGCCGGTCGAGGGATACCAGATCTGGGTGATATCGCGGCTCGTCCAGGACAGCCCGCCGTAAATCTGCGCGTCGAGCTCCCAGAACCGCCGTTCCGCCTGAAACGCCACCTTGCCGGCCGGCACGTAATCGATCGCCGCCAGCGCCGACCGCACCGCCGGGGTGAAGTCGGACGGCACGGTTTTCAGCAGCACCGCCGGGATGGTGCAGATCGCCATGTCGGCCTCCAGCACATGCGCCGCCTTGGTGCTGGCATGCCGCCACACGATGCGGGCGCGATCGCCGTCGCGGCGCAGTTCGGTGATTTCGGCCTCGTAGGTGATCATGTCGCCGAGCTTGCGGCCGAACGCCTCGCCAATCCGGCCCATGCCGCCAACCGGCTGCATCATCGTCGCCGCCATCGTCCAGCTCTCGCCGAACTGGCTTTTATACCGCCAGAAATCGGCTTCCAGCAGCCGGCGCAGATCGAGCGGCGCCAGCCTTGTGCCCGCCTCCAGCCCACCGCCAGGCGCCTGCGCGTAGCCGGCGCGCGAGGAGCCGCGATAGTGCATATCCCGATCGAGCGCGCCGAAGCTGCGCAGCATGGCGCGCACCTGCACCAGATCGGCCTCGCTGACCGGCGCGGACAGCGCGGAACGATCGACCGCCTTGGCGGCCAATTCCGCCACATAGCCGCGCAGATCGTTCACCACCCGCCGCGCAATCTGCGGCTTGCCGTCGAACGCCGCGTCGTCGTGCAGCAAAGCCGCGCGATTATCGTTGCTCATCACCTCCATTTCGACGCCGAAATCGCGGCAGTACGACAGGATGCCCTGATGGTGATACGGAATGCGGCC
>JAYTQP010000051.1:0-2273 GCA_043746675.1 Rhodospirillales bacterium
ATGGCGATCACGCCGAGCGGGCTGTCGATCAATTTTCAGCCCGGGGCGACCCAATTTACGGCCCAGGCGGCCAATCTGGGGGCGAGCAGCTTTTATCCCGGTGGCGGCGTGCCGGCGATCACCATGAACACTGTCGATGTCACCGCGCAACTGGCCGGGAGCGGCACATTGGGCGGCAATATCGATGTGCGCGACAACATCATGCCGGGCTTGCAGGCCGGGCTGGATGAGGTTGCGCAGACGGTTTCCACCCGGCTTCAGCAGCAGGGGTTGACGCTTTTCAGCCGGGCAGACGGCACTGTGCCGGCCGGCGGCGGGACGCCCGTGCAATCGACCTATGTCGGCTATGCCAGTGCGATCGTAATCAACCCCGCTATTGTGAAGCAGCCTTTTTTGGTGCGAGATGGCACCAATGCGGTTGCCGGCTCGGCCACCGGCGCCAGCGCCTTCGCGCCGAACCCGCTCGGAGGGCCGGCCGGCTTCACGGCACTGATTTCACGCGTGCTCGGCAATAGTTTCACCGGTCAGGCGCAGGCGGGTGTGGCGCAACAGTCGCCCAACACCTCGGGGCTTGGTCCGCAGGGCAATCTGGTCGGGGCGTTTTCGGCTGGTACTCTGGCAACGATAACCGCCGCTGTCGCCAGCGCGCAAGCCCAGCAGAGCAGCGCGATATCGACCAGCCTGAGCTCCGAAAAGGCGGTGCAAGCCAGCTTGCAAACACGGCTTTCGCAGGCCAGCTCGGTTAGTGTGGATGCCGAGCTTTCCACCATGGTGCAGTTGCAGAACGCCTATGGCGCCAACGCGCGGGTGATGTCCGCGGTGCAGGCGATGTGGACGCACCTGCTGGCAACCGTGCCGTAGTGGTCCGATCTCGATGCCTGATTCCCACGCGCTGGGTGAATCGGGCCACCAAATCAAGGGCTAGTGGAATTTATCCAACGGTTCGTGCCGTCAGATCAATACCACTGGCAATAGGAATATAGCATGAACGGAACCATCGGATCCGGCCCGGTGATGCAGCCAAGCGGCCTGCTCGGGTTGCTGACCAACGAGAGTGCCGCGATCAAAAGCAAGCTCGATGTGCTGACCGGGCAGGCGTCGTCCGGGATGGTGGCCAACACCTATGCCGGGTTGGGCGCGCAGGCCAGCATCGCGCTCGATCTGCGGCCGGAACTACAGGCGATCGGCACCTGGCAACATAATGTGAGCAACGCCGGTACCCGTTTGTCACTGACCCAGTCCGCGCTGCAGCAGCTTAGCGATATCGCGACGAATTTCGCCAACCAGACGCTGAACATGAGCTTGCAAACATCGCAAGGCATAAACGCGATCGCGACCCAGGCGCAGGCGGCGCTGCAACAAGTGCGCGCCATTCTGAATACCCAGACCGGGAATAATTATCTTTTTTCGGGGCAGGATTCCGCCAACCCGCCGCTGACCGGCAGTTCGCTCGCCGGCTTCGTGGCGGCCGTGCAGGCGCCGCTTGCAACCCTCACCACCGGCAATGGCGTGGCGACCGTGACCGCGATGCTGGCGGCTGCCAATGCCGGATCGCCGATTGCCGCCACCACCGTCGCCGGGCGGGCAATGATCGAAACCGGCCCAGGCCAGGATGCCGCCACCGGGGTGGTGGCGGGACAGAACGCGTACGCCGTGCAGACCGCGCCGAGCAGCACCGGATCATACGTCAAGGACCTGATTGCCGGGTTGGCCGGGCTGGCGGCGATCAGCGGCGGGCAGACTGCTACCGGCAGCGATTTCACAACTGTTACCACATCGATCGGCACACGGTTGCGCGGTGCGGTGAGCGCGCTGTCCGACGAAATGGCCGGCGTTGGTCAACAGCAGGCCCAGATGACCACCCAAACCACCATGCTGGGGAATTTGTCGACGGTGCTGACGACGCAGATTTCTGCGGTCGAAAATGTCGATATGGCCACCACGGCGGCGGCGCTGACCCAGGTGCAGAACCAACTGCAAGCATCCTACCAGTTGATTTCCAGGATCCACGGGCTGTCGTTGACGGCCTTCCTGGTGCCCGGCGGCTAGCCCGCATTTCTCACCGGAGCGCCCGATGATAGCGCCGGGATTGTTCGTCGCTGGCGCCCTGAGGAACGCGGCCTGGACACGATGTCCAGGCAAGCGACGAAAGGTGCCCCCTTCGAACAAGGCTGATGCGGACAAGACCAAGCAAGCATGCGCGATCCCGGTGAGACGTGCGGGCTAGCGCCTGGAAGAATTTTCAACGACTCAGAAAGGGTCCATGCAATGCC
>JAYTQP010000052.1:0-1779 GCA_043746675.1 Rhodospirillales bacterium
GGCCAGCCCGAGATAGCCGGCAAGCCGGCCGATGCGCGTTTCGATGGCAGGGCGGTTGAAGCGTAGCACGTAGGGCATGAACACCGCGTTGGTCATGCCGTGATGGGTGCCGTAGAGCGCGCCGATCGGGTGCGACAACGAATGCATCGCGCCCAGGCCTTTCTGGAATGCGGTGGCGCCCATTGCGGCGGCCGACATCATCATCGCGCGCGCTTCCAGGTCGCGGCCGTTGGCGACCGCGCGTGCCAGATAATCTTTCACCAGCCGGATACCCTCGACCGCGATACCGTCCGCCAGCGGATGGTAGCCGGGCGCGCAATAGGCTTCCAGGCAATGCGCGAGCGCATCCATGCCGGTGCCGGCGGTGGCGCGGGCGGGCAGGCCGAAGGTGAGTTCGGGGTCGCAGATCACGATCGCCGGCATCATCTTGGGGTGGAAAATGATCTTCTTGGTATGGCTGGCTTCGGCGGTGATCACGCCGGCGCGGCCGACCTCGGACCCGGTGCCCGAGGTGGTCGGCACCGCGATGATCGGGGCGATGCCGGCCGGGTCGGCGCGGGTCCACCAGTCTCCAATATCCTCGAAATCCCACATCGGCCGCGTCTGGCCCATCATGAACGCGATCACCTTGCCGCAATCCATCGCCGAGCCGCCGCCGAAGGCGATCACCCCGTCATGCTGCCCGGCATGAAACGCTGCCAGCCCGTCGCGCACGTTGGTTTCGACCGGATTGGGCTGCACCCGGTCGAACAGGGCAATCCCCAGCCCGGCGGTCCGGCAGGCGGCGAGCGCATCGGCAACCATCGCGCTGGCCGAAATTCCGGGATCGGTCACCAGCAGCGGGCGCTGCATGCCGACGGTTTTGCAGGCGTCCACCAGTTCGCCGATCCGGCCAGCACCGAAGCGCACGCTGGTCGGGTAGTTCCAGTTGCCGCGCAGATTCATTTTGAGCCCACCACTTGTCTAAAGTGTGAAAAGTTTTTTGCTTCATTTTTTCAAAAAAGAAGCGCTTCAGAAAGCAGTTCTTTTTTGAAAAAAAGAACCAAAAAACTTTTATCCATGAAGGTCTTATGACCGCTCGAAGCCGCGTTTCAGTTCCCAGTCGGTGACCCGGCGGTCATATTCCAACTGCTCCCATTCGGCGGTGTGGACGTAATGGTCGATCACCTCGTCGCCGAGCGCGGCGCGTAGCATTTTCGATTGCCGCAGCGCCAGCGTTGCGTCGCGCAAGGTCCGGGGGATGTCGCGTGCCGGATCGCCCTTATAGGCGTCGCCGACAAAGGCCGGTTCGAGTTTCAGCTTCTGCTCGATCCCGGCCAGGCCCGCCGCGATCAGTGCGGCGAAGGCCAGATAGGGGTTCAGATCCGCCCCGCCGATCCGGCATTCGACCCGGATCGCCTTGCTGTTCTCCCCACATACCCGAAAGCCCGCCGTCCGATTGTCGTTGCTCCACACCGCCCGCGTC
Organism: Rhodospirillales bacterium; assembly: GCA_043746675.1. Classification (GTDB taxonomy): domain Bacteria; phylum Pseudomonadota; class Alphaproteobacteria; order Acetobacterales; family Acetobacteraceae; genus CAITOL01. Next base: position 1,466 of record JAYTQP010000052.1, read on the forward strand.
GGCGCGAACGTGCTGACCTGGAAACGTTTGTAGGAATTGATGAACGGCGCCAGAAAATAGGTGATGTCGCGCGAATAGGCCAACTGCCCGGCGAGAAACTGGCACATCAGTTTGGACATGCCGTGCGGGCCCTTGGGATCGAAAAACATCGGCTTCGTGCCGGCGCTGTCCCACAGCGAGGCATGCACATGGCTGGACGAGCCGGCCAGATCGTACCGCCACTTGGCCATAAAGGTCACCGCCTTGCCCTGGCCGTAAGCGATTTCTTTGATGCCGTTCTTGATCAGCACATGCCGATCCGCCATGTCCAGCGC
>JAYTQP010000053.1:0-13179 GCA_043746675.1 Rhodospirillales bacterium
GGCGCCAGCAGAATGCCCCATTTATAGTCCGGCATTTTCACGTAGCCGAATTTCGCCCAGCCCTTCGGATCGACTGAAACCGCGGTGCGCAAATACACCAGCGCCTGCTGAAATCCTTCCGGGCCCATATCGTTCCACCAGTCGATATAGCCGGGGTGCCAGGTTTCCAGCGCCTTTTTTAACGCGGCGTCATCGTTCAGCCCGACATTGTTCGGGATCAGCCCGTCATAATCGACGTCGATGCCCTGCATTCCGTCTGCCATGCGCTCGCTCCTAAACCCGGTTATGATCATAAACTGGCTGAATGCCGCTGCCATAGCGTTTCAGCGCGCCCTCGGCGCCGACCGCGTTGGGGCGCTGGAACACCCAGTTCTGCCATGCCGTGAGCCGCCCGAAAATCCGCGTTTCCATGGTTTCCGGGCCGGCAAAGCGCAGATTGGCTTCCATCGCGGTCAGCGCGTCCGGTGAAAAACTGGCGCGTTCTTCCAGCAGCAGGCGCACTTCCTGGTCCCAGTCCACGCTGTCAAAGGCGTAGGTTACCAGCCCCATGGCGTCAGCGGTTTCGGCGTCCAGCGTGCGGCCGATGCTGGCCTCGGCGGCCCCGATGCTATCGGGTTCGCCGAGGAAGCGGGTTTGCAGGCGGGTCAGGCCGTTGGACATCGGGTAGGCGCCGAAATTCAGCGGCGACAGCGCCAGGCTGGCCAATGCGTTGTCGGTGCCGTTGGTGCCGGCGAACATCATGGCGCGATCGGCGGCGAAGGCCAGTTCGGCCAGGCTGCCGGCGAAACAACTGCCGGGTTCGACCAAAGTGATCAGGCTGCGCGCGGTCAGATCGACCCGTTTCAGCACCCGCTTGAAGAAATGACGGATTTCGCGCACCAGCCAATCGGTTTTATGGGTCTCCAGCAGCGCATCGGCGGCCAGCACGCGGGCCGGATCGCCTTCGCTGCGGAATATCAGCAGGCCCAGTTCCGGCTCGTTCAGGCGCAAATGCAGGATCGCGTCGTCCAGTTCGCGCGCCAGCGCCAGCGGCCAGAATTCGGCGCCTTCGGCATGGATGTCGGCGAGATCGGCGGGCAGCGCCTCCGGCCCGCGCAGGGTAATCCGCGCGGCACCGCCGGCGCGGTCGTAGGCGACCTGGACGTGCGCATAGGTCAGGCTGGTATCGGTCAGCGCGCGCGCCAGTGGTGCCAACGCAATTCCTGTGGCGCCTCCCGGGCGGTCGGAACGGGACGCCAGGATGGCTGCACGTTCGGCAACCTTGGCCTCCCATTGCGAGGGCGGCACAATCTCGTCCACCAGCCGCCATTCGATCGCCCGCTTGCCGCGCATTCCCTCCTCCAGCGAGCAGAACACATCGGCGCGGTCGCGGCGCACGCGGCGCTTGTCGGTCAGCCGGGTCAGCCCGCCGGTGCCGGGCAGCACCGCCAGCAAAGGGGTTTCCGGCAATGACACGGTGGAGCGGCGGTCGTCGATCAGCATGATGTGCGCGGCTGTCATGGCGATTTCGTAGCCGCCGCCGGCACAGGCACCGGACACCGCGGCCAGATAATGCTGCCCGGAATTTTCCGCCGAATCCTCGATCCCCATGCGGGTTTCGTTGGTGAACTTGCAGAAATTCACCTTATGCCCGTGGCTGGCGCTGCCGAGCATGCGGATATTGGCGCCGGCGCAGAAGACGTTGTCCTTGCCGGAGCGCAGCACCACCGCGCGCACTTCGGGATGCTCGAAGCGCAGGCGCTGGACCGCGTCGGCCAGCTCGATGTCCACCCCGAGGTCGTAGGAGTTCAGTTTCAGCTCGTAGCCGGGGAACAGCCCGGCGCTGGCGTCCACATCCATGATGAGATGCGCGACCGGCCCTTCGAAGCGCAGTTTCCAATGGCGGTAGCGCGATGGATCGGTGCGGAAATCGATATGCGTCACGGAAGGATCTCCCACATTCAAACCGGCGGCATCATTGGCGTCAGCCGTCCACCGATCCGCAGCGGGTGGATCGCGGTCGCCAGCCCGCTGCTGTCGTCGGTGGTCACGAAGGTGCCGCAGATCGTCGCCGGACCTTCGGCGGGGGCCAGCCGTTCGCCCGGCATCTTGGTCCAGAAGCGCGGGATGGCGGCGGTTTTGGCCATGCCGATGATGCTGTCATAGTCGCCGCACATGCCGGCGTCGGACTGGTAGGCGGTGCCGCCGGGCAGGATCTGATGGTCGGCGGTCGGGCAATGCGTGTGGGTGCCGACGACGAAGCTCACCTGGCCATCAAAACTATGGCCGAATGCCATTTTCTCGCTGGTCGCCTCGGCGTGAAAATCGATCATGATGGCCTGCACGGTGGTGCCCAGCCGGTGGCGGCTGAGCTCCTGCGCGGTCAGCCGGAACGGGCAGTCCAGCGGGTCCATGTAAAGCCGGCCCATCGCTTGCAGCACCAAAGCGCGGCGGCCATCGGCCAGTTCGACCAGCGTGCTACCGCTGCCCGGCGTGCCCGGCGGATAGTTCAGCGGCCGGATCAGGCGCTTGCTGTCGGCGATGTAGGGAATGATTTCCTTGCGGTCCCAGGAATGGTTGCCCAGGGTCAGCACGTCCGCCCCGGCATCGAACAGCGCGCGGGCCTGATCGGGTGCCAGGCCGAAGCCATGGCTGGCGTTCTCCGCGTTAATCACCACCAGATCGGCCCGCAAGGTCGCCCGCAACGCCGGCAACGCCGCGCCAACGCTGTCGCGCCCGGTGCGGCCGACGATATCGCCCAGAAACAAAATGCGCATTCAGCCGCCTTCGATGGAGAAAAATCCGCGCTCGGTGGCGATCGCGGACATGCGCGCGTCGTAAGCCCCGGCGGGCACTTCGTCCAGTTCCTGGCAGGCATAGGCGCAACCGATGGTGCGGGCGCCGGGCAGGCAGGCCAGGGTCCGGTCGTAATAGCCGCCGCCATAGCCGAGCCGGCGGCCGGCGCGATCGAAGGCCAGCAGCGGCACCAGCAGAAGATCGGGAACACGGATCGCGCCGGTTGGGCGCTGGGTGCCAAAACGCTCGGCCACCATCGCCATGCCGGGCTGCCAGGCGCGAAAAATCAGCGGTTGGCCGCGCGGCGGGGTTTGCGGCAGAGCAATCGGGTGGCCGCGCGCATGCAGCGCCAGCAGCAACGGGCGGATATCGATCTCCGCCCCGATCGGCAGGAAGCCGGCGACGACGCAGCCGGGCGGGATGGTGGCGTGGCCCAGCACATGCCGCGCCAACGCCTGCCCCAGCGCCGGATCGCAGCCCTGCCGCGCCGCCAGCGCCGCGGCGCGCGCGACCTTTTTCGCCGAGGGAAGATCGAGGTGTGGAGCCGCCATGGCCGTTGGTTGTTTATCCTCCCAAGGCCCGCGTTAGCAGGTGGGCACCGGGTGGTGTGACCAAGATCACATCAGAGCCAGCTCCCTGGGAGTACTAGTTGGCCCTGGGGATAATGACCTGACGCACCCAGCAGCTCCACCTCCTCAATATGTGCCTGGGCAGGAACTGCTGCAAGCTTAATCGCTGAGGGGTTAGGAACGTTCGAGCTCGCCCACAATCGCTTCGGCCCGCGCGGCCAGCTTGGCCAGCCGTTTGGCGCCGGCGGCGTCTCCCTTTGCCTTGGTCGGCGCGGCGCGCAAGGCGTCGGTCTCCGCCCGCAGGTCATGCAGTTCATCTGCCATCAGCAAGGCGGCCAGCGCCAATAGCTTGCCCTCGCCGGAATGCCCACCGAGCGACTTGATGCTGTCAACCCGGCTCTGCACGTCCTCGGCCATGTTAGTCAGATGGGTTTCCTGCCCATCCTCGCAGCCAAGCGTGTAGCTGTAGCCGTTGATTTTAACTGTTACTTGCGCCACCGATGATATCCTTAGCTGTGGCTGTCGCCAGCGAGTTCCGCGCTCAGCGCGGCAATCAGATGATCCAACCGCCCGGCGATCGCCGAGTCTGACCCGGCCGGGGCCGGGCGTTTGGCGAGCACCGCGATGCGCTCCAATGCGGAGCCAATTCGGGCTTCGGCGGCGGCGGCATCGTCGTCGGTCGCTTCGAGAGAGTTTGCCAAGCACGCCTCCAGCCGGTTTCGCTAATTATGGCGAGGCCAAATGATCCCGCGCGACTTGAGTTACACTGCGCAAGCGCCTACGCGTCAAGCATGTTCTCGCATCCTGCGGTGATCGTGCACGGGCTGGACGATGTGCGTGCCGCCCTCGCGCCCGGCCAGCGGCTGCTGCTGCTGTCGGCGCATGGTGCCGCGCTTTATGCTGGCGTCGGCTGGTGGATGGCCCTGATGCGGGCGGCGCGGGCGGAATTTCCGGGTGTTGCCGGCGCCGATATCCTGGACTGTGCTGACGCGCCGGGACGGGCGATGGAAGCCTTGCGGGCCGGCCAGACGGCGATCCGGCTCGATCGCGCCTGCCCGGCCTGGCCGCGGGTGGCGGCGGTGGCGCGCGATCTCGGTGCCGATCTGCTGGCCGAACGTCCACCGGCGCTCGATCTTGCCGCGCACGGCGCGGTGCGGCGGCTGCCCGTTTGGCTGGAAACCGGCTGGCGCGCAGGTGACAAGGCGGCCAAGCTGGGGTAGATGCCGCCGCCGAGGCTGGCGATGGATCCGGTCAAAATATCGCCACACGACTCGTCGAAAACGGTTTTTTCAAGCGGAGGCGACCCAATGCGCATTACCCAGCGCGTCAAAAAGATTCTTGATTGGTACGAGAGCGACAATCCCGGCAGCAAGTCCAACCTCGCCCGCATCCTGATGGAAGGCAAACTCGGCGGCACCGGCAAGCTGGTGATCCTGCCGGTGGACCAGGGCTTCGAACATGGCCCGGCGCGCAGCTTCGCCCCCAACCCGGCGGCCTATGATCCGCATTACCATTTCCAACTGGCGATCGAGGCCGGGCTGTCCGCCTACGCCGCCCCGCTCGGCATGCTGGAAGCCGGCGCCGACAGTTATGCCGGCGCGATCCCGATGATCCTGAAGATGAATTCCTCCAACTCGCTGGCCACCACCAAGGATCAGGCGGTCACCGCCACGGTCGGCGATGCGCTGCGGCTCGGGTGTGCTGCGATCGGCTTCACCATCTATCCCGGCAGCGAATACGCCTTCGACCAGATGGAAGAACTGCGCGAATTATCGGAAGAAGCCAAGGCGTCCGGCCTCGCCGTGGTCACCTGGTCCTACCCGCGCGGTCCCGGCCTGGACAAAAAGGCCGAAACCGCGGTCGATATCTGCGCCTATGCTGCCCACATGGCCGCCCTGATGGGCAGCCACATCATCAAGGTGAAGCCGCCGACGGCGGAAATCGGGCTGGAAGCGGCGCGCAAATCCTACGACAAAATCGACATCTCCACCCTCGCCAAGCGCGTCGAACACGTGATGCAGTCGTCGTTCAACGGGCGCCGCATCGTGGTGTTCTCGGGCGGCGAGGCGAAGGATCTGGAAGGCCTGTTCACCGAGGTCCGCGGCCTGCGCGACGGCGGCGCCAACGGCTCGATCATCGGGCGTAATACGTTTCAGCGCCCGAAGGCCGATGCGTTGGCGATGCTCGCCAAGATCATCGAAATCTACCAGGGTAAGGCGTAACTAAATGGCGGAGGATCGGGCGGAGGCCCGGGAGTGCCGGCTCTATTTGATCACCCCGCCATGGATCGATTTGCAAACCTTCCCCGCCGCGATGGCGCAGGCGCTCGATGCCGGCGATGTCGCGGCGGTGCAGTTGCGGCTGAAGGATGTGGACGACGAAACCTTGCGCCGGGCGATCGATGTGCTGCGCCCGATCGTGCAGAGCCGGGATGTGGCGTTTCTGATGAACGACCGGCCAGTCCTCGCGGTTGCGCACGGCATGGATGGCGCCCATGTCGGGCAGTCCGACGTGGCGGCGGCCGACGCCCGTAAAATCCTCGGCAAGCTCACCCTCGGCGTCACCTGCCACGCCAGCCGCGACCTGGCCATGCAGGCCGGCGAGGATGGCGCCGATTATGTCGCCTTCGGCGCCTTCTTCCCGACCGACACCAAGGCAACCACCCACCAGGCGGAGGCCGATATTCTGCAATGGTGGTCCGAACTGATGGAATTGCCGGCGGTTGCCATCGGCGGCATCCAGGCGACCAACTGCGCGCCTTTGGTGCAGGCCGGGGCGGATTTTCTGGCGGTGGTCGGCGCGGTGTGGAACCATGCCGACGGGCCGGCCGGGGGGGTTCGTGCAATGAACGCCGCGATCCGGGCGGCGGCGGAATGATCAGCAGGCAAGCGGGCGGGCTGATCGCACTTCTGGCGCTCGCCGGCTGCGGCCCGAGCTATACGCCCGACACCTACGACAGCACGGCGGTGCAGAAGGCCAATCCGGTCGATCAGGGCGTGATCATCGGCGCCCGCCCGGTTGGCGTGACCAGCGCCGGCACCACCGGCGCGGTGACCGGGGCTGCCGCCGGCGGCATCGTGGGGTCGCAACTGCCCGGCAGTGGCGCCACCACCGCGTTGGGCGCGCTCGGCGGCGGACTGCTTGGCGGGCTGGTCGGTCGCACCACCGAAAAGGTGGCCGGCGCCGCTACCGCTTACGAATATATCGTCCGCAAACCGGACGGCAAACTGCTCAGCGTAACCCAGCAGGACGACGTGCCTTTGGCGGTCGGCACCAACGTGCTGGTGATCGCCGGCAGCCAGGCCCGCATCGTGCCGGATTATACGGTCAAGCTTCCGGCGCCGGTGGCCAAGCCCGCGCCGGTGAAGCCGGCCGATAGCGAAACCGCCCCCAAGCCACTCGCCGATACTGATCAGATCTAACCGCCCGGCGCCGCGGTGGCGGCACGCGCCGGGAAGCGCCCGGCGCGTGCCGCAAGCGTTCAGCCCGGCAGCATGACCTTGTCGATCACCTGGATCACGCCGTTGGACTGATAGACGTCGTAGGTGGTGATGTGGGCCACGTCGCCCTTGGCGTCGATCACCAGAATATTATGCGGCCCGTTCATCTTCACCATCAGCTTGGCGCCGGCCACCGTGGTCAGGCTGGCGGTGCCGTTGCCGTCCATCACCATCTTGTGCAGGGCATCGAAGTCGAGCCGGCCCGGCACCACGTGGTAGGTCAGCACCTTGGTCAAGGTCGCCTTGTTTTCCGGCTTCAGCAGGGTGGCGACAGTGCCCGGCGGCAGCGCATCGAACGCCGCATTGACCGGCGCGAACACGGTGAACGGCCCGGCGCTTTTCAAGGTGGCAACCAGCCCGGCGGCCTTCACCGCGGCGACAAGGGTGGTGTGGTCGGCGGAATTGACCGCATTATCGACGATGTCCTTGGCCGGGAACATCGCCTGGCCGCCGACCATCACGGTCATCTGCGCTGGCGCGGGGTTTTGCGCCATCGAGTCGCTACAGGCGGCCAGCAACAGGATAGTCAGGCCCAGCGGGACAAATTTGAGGCGTTTCATGGCGTTCGGATCCCTAAGAGGTGGAAGCCGCACCGAGCGGCTTCTGCACGCCCGAGCTACGCTGGAGAAATCGGCCTGGATGCCTCGCCGGGCAGAATTATTTCGCCAACCCGCCCGCTATGCCGCCAAAAGCGTAACGGCAGCAGAACCGCCGCTACCGAAAGCCCGGCAATCAGCCCCATCCACATGCCGCGCGCGCCCAGCCCGATCGGAAAAGCCAGATACCAGCCGACCGGCATCCCCGCGCCCCAATAGGCGAGCGCGGTGATCAGCATCGGCACCTTGGTGTCTTTCAGCCCGCGCAAGGCGCCGGCACCGGTGACCTGCAAGCCGTCCGACAATTGGAAGATCGCCGCCAGCGCCAGCAAGGCCGCGCCGCCCTGGATCACCGCCGGGTCGGCGGTATAAAGCCGCAGGATCGGGCCGGGCAGCAGCAACATCAGGGACGACGACACGCCCTGGGTCAGCAAGGTGATCATGAACCCGACCAGCCCGGCCCGCCGCACCCCGGCCGGGTCGTGCCGCCCGACCGCATTGCCGACCCGAATGGTCACCGCCATCGCCATCGCCAGCGGCACCATGAAGGTGATCGCGGCGACGTTCAACGCAATCTGGTGGCCGGAAACAGCGACCGGCCCGAGACCGCCGATCATCACGCCGACCGCGCTGAACAGGCCGATTTCCAGCAGCACGCTCACCGCCATCGGCCCGCCCAGCCGCAGAATGCCGGCGATGACCGCGAAATCCGGCGCCCGCTTGCCCTTGTGCCAGCCCAGATCGGCAAAGCGCGGGCTGAACCGGACGTAGGCGAGCATGCCGAGCGCCTGCACCCACAGCACGATGCTGTTGGCCATGCCGGACCCGAATGCCCCCAGCGCGGGCAGCCCGAGCCTGCCGTACATCAGCGCCCAGGCGATCGGCAGCAGCAGCAGCACCGCACCGATGCTCGCCAGCAGGGTTGCGCGCGGCCGCGACGCGCCATCCGACAGTCCTCGGCAGGCCGCCCAGATGCCGGTCGCCGGCCCGCCGAAACTTGCCGCCCGCAAAAACCCGGCAATCGCGGCGTGCAGCGACGGGTCGATGCCGAACCATGGCCCAACGTGATCGGCGATCACGAAAATCACCGCGCCCATCATTGCGCCGATGCTGACCGACAGATACAGCGCCTGGCGAAACAAAGCCGCGGCCTCGCCGCGCCGGCCGGCGCCATCGAGCTGGGCGATCGAGGGCGGCAGCGCCATCATCACCCCGATCAGCCCCATCACCGGCAGCATCCAGACGTTATTGCCCACGCCGACGGCGCCGAGCACGCCAGCGCCGAGATGGCCGGCCAGCACCACCTCGACAATGCTGGTGCTGAAGCCGGCCAACTGCCCGGCCACCAAGGGCAGGCCAAGGCGCAAGGTGGCGCATAGCTCGGCCCGGATGGACGGGCCGCCGTGGATCGACATTGTGAACCCTATGACTGGCCGGCGAAGGCACTGGCCGGCGTAGGCACTGGCCGGCGTAGGCGGCAACCCTACATGAGAACGCCGAGTGCCGGCGTGTAGGCCAGGCCGTGCGCCTCGGCAACCGGGGCGCAGGTGATTTTGCCGGCATGCACGTTCAGGCCCTCGCGCAGATAGGCGTCGTCCGTCAGGGCCTGCCGCCAGCCTTTGTCGGCGAGCGCGAGCGCGAAGCCGAGGGTGGCGTTGTTGAGCGCGAAGGTGGAGGTACGGGCGACCGCGCCGGGCATGTTGGCGACGCAGTAATGCACCACCCCGTCCACCACGTAGGTCGGGTTGGAATGAGTGGTCGCCTTGGAGGTTTCGCAGCAGCCGCCCTGGTCAATGGCGACATCGACGATCACCGAGCCCGGCTTCATCGTCGGCAGCATGGCTCGCGTGATCAGCTTCGGTGCCGCGGCACCGGGGATCAGCACGGCGCCGATCACCAGATCGGCATGGGTCACCAGTTCGGCGATCGCCGCCCGGGTGGAAAAAATCGTGCGCACCCCTGGCCCGAATTGCGCCGCAATCCGGCGCAGCACTTCGGCCGACCGGTCCACCACAGTCACGTTGGCGCCCAACCCCAGCGCGATGGTCGCAGCATGGGTGCCGGAAACCCCGCCACCGAGAATAACCACTTCACCCGGCGCCACGCCGGGCACGCCGCCGAGCAAGATGCCGCGCCCGCCGGCGGCCTTTTCCAGCGCGTGGGCGCCGACCTGCGGCGCCAGCCGGCCGGCGACCTCCGACATCGGGGTGAGCAGCGGCAGGCCGCCATGCGGCGAGGTAACGGTTTCATAGGCGATGCAAATCGCGCCGCTGGCCATCAGATCCTGGGTCTGCGCGAGGTCGGGGGCGAGGTGGAGGTAGGTGTACAGCACCTGCCCCGGCCGCAGCAGCTTGCGTTCGGACGCCAGCGGTTCCTTCACCTTCACCACCATTTCGGCGCGGGCGAAAATCTCCTGCGGGCCATCGACCAAGGTGGCGCCGGCGGCGGCATATTCGCCGTCGGTCAGGCCCGAGCCGATGCCGGCGGATTTTTCCACCAGCACGCTATGGCCGTGATGGGTCAGTTCGGCCACCGATCCGGGGGTCATCCCGACGCGGAATTCGTTGTCCTTGATTTCCTTGGGCACACCGACAAGCATGGACGCCTCCCCTGATTGGTCGTGCATAGTCGGACAAAGCGGACGCAATTTTCCGCCCATATTTGGCCCTTTTGGACAAAAGATGGCATGATCTGCCGGGAATGATCAGGTTCTTGACCGAATATGCGAACCGCTGACCTCGATGGCCGCGACCGTGCGATATTGCGCGAACTGATGCGCGACGGCCGGCTGACCAATGCCGATCTGGCCGAACGGGTGAACCTGTCGCCGTCGGCCTGCCTGCGGCGGGTTCGCATGCTGGAAGAAAGCGGGCTGATCGCCGATTACGTGATGCTGCTCGATCCGCAGATTGCCGGCCTGCCGGGCGCGGCGTTCGTGTCCGTCACGCTCGATCAGCAAGGCCGCGCCGCGCTCGACCGGTTCGAAGCCGAGGTCGGGCGCTTCGGCGAGATCATGGAATGCTATCTGCTGGCCGGCTCGGCGGATTATCTGCTACGGATCGCCTATCGCGACGCGCGCGACTTCGAACGCATCCACACCGACATCCTGACCCAATTGCCCGGGGTTTCGCGGGTGCAGAGCACGCTGGCCTTGCGCACGGTGAAGAAAACCACCGTCCTGCCCCTGTAAATCGTTTACAGACTTTACACGCTTCACGTTAATCTCATTACATATTTGCTTCGTCAGTCCGGTTTTCCGGGATGCGTCCTGCCGCGTTGCAGCATAGAAGCCTTCAGCGCCGGCTCGGCGTCGCAATGCGAAGGAATGACGACATGGACACGAAGAATTTCTCCCCCGAAGGTTTGGCAGAAGGCGTGTCCAACGCGGCGGGTCGGCGGTCGGCCTATCATGATAACACTGCTGCGATCGCCGCTCTGATAGAAAGCAAGCACGGCACCTGGAACGGCATCAACCCCGAAGCGGTGGCGCGGATGCGGGCGCAGAACCGTTTCCAGACCGGGCTGGATATCGCCCGCTACACCGCCGCCATCATGCGCGCCGACATGGCCGCCTACGATGCGGATGCCGCCAACTACACCCAGTCGCTCGGCGCCTGGCACGGCTTTATCGCGCAGCAGCAGATGATTTCGGTAAAAAAACATTTCGGCACCACCAAGGGCCGCTACATCTATCTATCCGGCTGGATGGTGGCCGCTCTGCGCTCGGAATTCGGTCCGCTGCCGGACCAGTCGATGCATGAAAAAACCTCAGTGCCGGCCTTGATCCAGGAAATCTACACCTTCCTGCGCCAGGCCGACGCGCGTGAGCTCGGCGGCCTGTTCCATGAAATCGACGCCGCCCGCAAAGCCGGCAACGCCGCGCGGGAAACCGAACTGCTGGCGCAGGTGGAAAACTACCAGACCCACGTGGTCCCCATCATCGCCGACATCGATGCCGGCTTCGGCAACGCGGAAGCCACCTATTTGCTGGCCAAGAAAATGATCGAAGCCGGCGCCTGCGCGTTGCAGATCGAAAACCAAGTGTCAGACGAAAAACAATGCGGCCATCAGGACGGCAAAGTGACCGTGCCGCATGAAGACTTCATCGCCAAGGTGCGTGCGGTGCGCTACGCCTTCCTCGAACTCGGGGTGGAAGACGGAGTGGTGGTCACCCGCACCGATTCGCTCGGCGCCGGCCTTACCAAGCAGATCGCCGTCAGCCACGCGCCCGGCGACCTCGGCGACCAGTATAACGGCTTTCTCGATTGCGACGAAGTGACCGCGGATGCCGCCCATAACGGCGACGTTATCATCAACCGCCGCGGCAAGCTGCTGCGGCCGAAGCGGCTGCCGAGCAATTTGTTCCAGTTCCGCGCTGGCACCGGCGAAGACCGCTGCGTGCTGGACTGCATCACCTCATTGCAGAACGGCGCCGATCTGCTCTGGATCGAAACTGAAAAGCCGCATGTCGAACAAATCGCCGCCATGGTCGATCGTGTCCGCGCGGTGATCCCGAACGCCAAGCTGGCCTACAACAACTCGCCGTCCTTCAACTGGACGCTGAATTTCCGCCAGCAGGTGTTCGACGCCTGGAAGGCCGACGGCAAGGATGTTGCCGCCTACGACCGCGCCAAGCTGATGGCGGTGGACTACGATCCCACCCCGCTGGCGATCGAAGCCGATGAACGCATCCGCACCTTCCAAGCGGATTCGGCCAAGCGGTCGGGGATTTTCCATCACCTGATCACCTTGCCGACCTATCACACCGCCGCACTATCGACCGACAATCTGTCGAAGGAATATTTCGGCAACCAGGGCATGCTGGGCTACGTGCGCAACGTGCAGCGCCAGGAACTGCGCCAGGGCATCGCCTGCGTGCGGCACCAGAACATGGCGGGCTCGGACATTGGCGACGACCACAAGGAATATTTCGCCGGTGAAGCGGCGCTGAAAGCCGGCGGCGCGCACAACACGATGACCCAGTTCGCCTGATCGGCGTGGCCCAGTTCGCCTGATGAGTTGCGGCCCGGGATTGTCCCGGGCCGCATTTCAGCTTTTCTCGAACGGATTGTCGGACCCGCGGAATTGCAGCCGCACCGGCGTGCCGGGGAGATCGAACTTGATCCGCAGTCCGTTCACCAGATAGCGCCGATAATCTTCCGGCGTTTGTTCCGCTCGCGTGCCGAAAATCACGAACGTCGGCGGCCGCGCCTTGGCCTGGGTGATGTAGCGCAGTTTCAGCCGGCGGCCACCCACCAACGGCGCCTGATGTTTTTCCAGCGCGTCCTCGAACCAGCGATTCAGCGCGCCGGTGGAAACCCGGGAATTCCATACCGCGTGCGCGGCGCGGATGGTCGGCAGCAATTTGTCGATGCCGGCCCCGGTCAGCCCGGACAGCGGCACCACCGGGATGCCCTTCATCTGCGCGAGGCTGGTTTCCAGCCGATCCGAAATGCGGGTGCGGGCGGCGTTGCGGTCGCCCACCGCATCCCATTTGGTCAGCGCCAGCACGCAGGCGCGGCCCTCGCGCTCGATCAGCCGGGCGATCTGCAAATCCTGCTCGTGCAGCCCTTCGGTGGCATCCACCGCCAGCACCACCACCTCCGCCATTTTCAGCGCGTTGATGGTGGACCCAACCGAGAGCTTCTCCAGGTCTTCCTCAACCCGCGCCCGCTTGCGCATGCCGGCGGTATCGACGATCTCGATAATCTGGCCGTCCGGCGCGGTCAGCCGGCTGGC
>JAYTQP010000054.1:0-3293 GCA_043746675.1 Rhodospirillales bacterium
GCGATCACCGGGCCGGAATTCGTCGATCACGTGCTGGCGGCCGGGCTGGGCGCGCGGCATCTGGTTTGCGGCCCGGACTATGCGTTCGGCCATCGGCGCGGCGGCACCATTGCCTTGCTGGCCAGCCGGGCGGAGGCGCTCGGCATCGGCCTGACGGTGGTGCCGCCGCTGGTCGATGGCGCCGGGCCGCTGTCATCGTCGCGCATTCGCCGCGCCTTGCAGGACGGCTATCCGGAACGCGCCACCGAAATGCTGGGCCGGCCCTGGGAAATCGTCGGCGCGGTCGCGCATGGCGACGCCCGCGGCCGCACGATCGGCTTCCCGACCGCCAACATAGCGCTCGGCCGCCATCTGGAACCGGCGCGCGGGGTTTACGCGGTATCGGTGACGCTGCCCGACGGAAGGCGGTTTGCCGGCGCCGCCAATATTGGCCGGCGGCCGACGGTCAATGCCGGGCCGGAATCGCGGTTGGAGGTGAATTTGTTCGATTTCGACGGCGATCTTTACGGCGCCGAACTGCGCGTCGGGCTGCGCGCCTATCTGCGCGGCGAACGCAAATTCGCCGGCCTGGACGAACTGCGCCGCCAGATCGCGGTCGATTGTGCCGAAGCCCGCCGTCTGCTTGACGCCGCGCCCGGCGGCTAAGCTATAATGTGCGGCATGACCAGGGCCTCAATGATGCGAATTATGCCCCCGGCCGCGCACTAGCGCGCCGGGTCATCCCTTTTTTCCAGGCTCCTGCTGCGGCCCACGCCGCCTGAGGTCATCATGTCCGACGCCACCAAGCGCGATTATCGCGATACTGTTTTTCTGCCCAACACGCCGTTTCCGATGCGCGGCGATCTGCCGAAGCGCGAGCCGGCGATCCTGGCCCAATGGGAGGCGCAGAACATCTGGCAGCGCCTGCGCGCGCAAAGCGCCGGGCGGGAGAAATTCATCCTGCATGACGGCCCGCCCTACGCCAACGGGCATCTGCATATCGGCACCGCGCTGAACAAGATCCTGAAAGACGTGGTCAACCGCGCCGCCCAGAAGGCCGGCTTCGATGCGCTCTACATCCCCGGCTGGGACTGCCACGGCCTGCCGATCGAATGGAAGATCGAGGAGGAGTACCGCAGCAACGGCCGCGACAAGGATGCCGTGCCGGTGCTGCAATTCCGCGACGAATGCCGGCAATATGCGGCGCGCTGGATGGGGATCCAGGAAAACGAGTTCCGCCGGCTCGGCGTCGCCGGGGCCTGGAACGAACGCTACGCGACGATGGATTTCGCCTCCGAAGGCGCCATCGTCAACGAAATCTGCAAGTTCCTGATGAACGGCACGCTGTATCGCGGCCTCCGCCCGGTGATGTGGTCGCCGGTCGAAAAAACCGCTTTGGCCGAAGCCGAAATCGAATATCACGACCATACCTCGGACACCGTGTTCGTGCGATTTCCGGTGCAGACCTCGCTGGTTGAGGGGCTCGCCGACGCCAGCATCGTGATCTGGACCACCACGCCTTGGACCATGCCGGGCAACCGGGCGATCGCCTGCGGAGCGGAAATCGACTACGCGCTGGTGCGGATCGATACGGTGAAAGCCGGTTCGCTGGCGCGCGCCGGCGAGCGTGTGCTGCTGGCGCTGGCGCTGCTGCCGCAGGTGTGCGCCGAGGTTGGGGTGGAAACCCACCACGTGCTACACCTGATCAAGGGCGCCGATCTGGAAGGCACGATCTGCGCGCATCCGCTGGCGCCGCTCGGTTATGACCACGTGGTGCCGGTGCTGCTGGGCGATTTCGTCACCACCGAGGCCGGCACCGGCTTCGTGCATATCGCCCCCGGCCATGGCGAGGAAGATTTCGCGCTCGGCCGCGCGCACGGGCTTGAGGTACCGGAAACGGTGGGCGAGGATGGGGTGTTCAACCCCTGGGTGCCCGGTTTCGCCGGCATGCACGTCTATAAAGCCGCCGCCCCGGTCGCCAGCGCGCTGACCGAAGCCGGCAATTTGTTCGGCCGTGGCAAGCTGGTGCATTCCTACCCGCATTCCTGGCGGTCCCGCGCGCCGCTGATCTTCCGCGCCACCCCGCAATGGTTCATCCGCATGGACGGGCCGGACGACATCCGCGGTCGCGCTTTGCAAGCAATCGCCGACACCGTGTTCGTGCCCGATGCCGGCCGCAACCGCATCGGCGGCATGGTCGCCACAAGGCCGGACTGGTGCATCAGCCGCCAGCGCGCCTGGGGGGTGCCGATTGCGGTGTTCGTCGAAAAAGCCAGCGGCACGCCGCTGCGCGATCCCGATGTGGTCGCCCGCATCGTCGCTGGCTTCCGTGCCGAAGGTGCGGATTGCTGGTACTCGTCCCCCGCCAGCCGCTTCCTCGGTCCGGAGCGCGATCCTAGCGACTACGAGCAGGTGATGGATATCGTCGATGTCTGGTTCGAAAGCGGTTCGACCCATGCCTTCGTGCTGGAAGAACGCGGCCTGCCCTGGCCGGCGGATTTGTATCTGGAAGGCTCCGACCAGCATCGCGGCTGGTTCCATTCGTCGCTGCTCGAAGCCGTCGGCACCCGCGGCCGGGCGCCGTTCAAGGCGGTGCTCACGCATGGCTTCGTGATGGACGAGCAGGGCCGCAAAATGTCCAAGTCGCTCGGCAACGTGGTCGCCCCGCAGGAGGTCAGCGATAAATACGGCGCCGACATTCTGCGCCTGTGGGTGATGTCGTCGGACACCTCGGAGGACATGCGGATCGGCGCCGAAATCCTCAAGCAGCAGGCCGAGCTTTATCGCCGGCTGCGCAACACCCTACGCTGGCTGCTGGGGGCGCTGGAAGGATTCTCCGAAGGCGAAACCGTCGCCGTCGCCGAGATGCCGGAACTGGAACGCTACATCCTGCACCGCGCCACCGAAATCGACGCCGCCGTGCGCAAGGCGGTCGCCAGCCATCTCTGGACCGGGGTTTATCCGGCGATCCATCATTTCTGCACCACCGATCTGTCGGCATTTTATTTCGATATCCGCAAGGATGCGCTCTACTGCGATCGCCCGGACAGCGCGCGCCGGCGTGCCACCCGCACCGTGCTGGATGCGCTGCATCGCTGCCTCGCCACCTGGCTGGCGCCGGTGCTGGTGTTCACCGCCGAGGAAGCCTGGACCGCCCGCTTCGGCGCGGACAGCAGCGTGCATTTGCAGGATTTCGTCACCCCGCCGGCCAGTTGGCACGATCCCGCGTTGGCCGAGCGCTGGACCGCGATCCGCGACTATCGGCGGCAGGCCACGTTGGCGCTGGAAACCATGCGGCGCGACGGCAAGATCGG
>JAYTQP010000055.1:0-2959 GCA_043746675.1 Rhodospirillales bacterium
GCTGCTCGCCGGTTACGACATCGGCAAGCTCGAAGCGCTTTATCTCGCCGGCGAACGCTGCGATCCGCCGACTGCCATTTGGGCCAATGAGGTCCTCGGCCTGCCGGTGGTTGATCATTGGTGGCAAACCGAAACCGGCTGGCCGATTACCGCCGGGTTTCGTGGATTGGGTCTGTTCCCGGCAAAACCCGGCTCTGGCGGCCGTCCGGCGCCGGGCTACGCGGTGCACGTGATCGACGACGAAGGCCATGCCGTGCCGGCTGGTGCAACCGGCAACCTGGTTATTCGCCTGCCGATGCCGCCCGGTGCCGCGCCGACGTTGTGGCACAATGCGGAGGGTTACAACGCTGCCTACCTCGCCGACTTCAAGGGTTGGTACCGCACCGGCGACGCCGGGATGATCGACGCCGAGGGCGATGTTTCGGTGATGGGACGCACCGACGACATCATCAACGTCGCCGGCCACCGGCTTTCGACCGGCGCGATGGAGGAAGTGCTCGCAAGCCATCCGGCGGTTGCCGAATGCGCTGTGATCGGTGCCAGGGACGATTTGAAAGGTCAGGTTCCGCTCGGGCTGGTGGTGCTGAAAATGGGCGTTACCACCGACCATGCCGAGATCGGCCGGCAATTGGTGGCGTTGGTTCGTGACCGCATTGGCCCGGTCGCGGCCTTCAAGGACGCGCGCGTGGTGCTGCGCCTGCCGAAAACCCGCTCAGGTAAAATCCTCCGCGCCACTATCCGCCGCATCGCCGATGGCGAAACCGTCGCGGTGCCCCCCACCATCGACGACCCCGCCATCATCGGCGAAATTGGTGCGGTGCTGTTGGCACGCTGACCCGCAAACCGGTAGCGGTTGCTTGGGCTGGCGGGCTAGAACCCCAGGCATGTCCTCGCGCACTGCCATCCTGATCCTGGCGCACCAGCCGGAGAAGCTGCACTTCCTGTTGGACTTGCTCGATGACCGCTTTCGCATCTTCATCCATGTCGATGCCAAGGCAGATATGGCGGCAGCGGAACTGCGTTTGCCCGATCATGCCAGTTTGATCGCACCGCGCATCCCGGTTTTCTGGGGTGGCTGGTCGATGATGCGCGCGACTATCGCCCTGATGGAAGCTGCGCGCGAACACCCAAGTCAGATTCTGATTAGCGGCGATGCCCTGCCGGTGCGCCCGCTTGCCGTGATCGCGGATGAACTCGCGCGCGACGACACCGATTATATCGACCTGATCGCGGTGCAAAACGATCCGTCGCTCACCGGGACCGACCCGCGCCGGGCGATCGAGCGCCATGGCTGGGTGCAGCCATGGCGCCGGTATAACCAGGTTTTCTGGGACCATCCGCTGCTCAACCCGATGCAAGGCGCGCAGGCGGCGGCGCGCTACGGCGTTCCGCGCGCCCAGATGGACTGGATCCGTGGCGAGGCCCAGCACGCGGCCGCGGAAATCCTCAACCAGATCCCGGCCCGTCCGGCGCTGTTCGACCGCTTTTATTATGGGGCGCAATGGTGGGCGCTGACCGGTGCCACCGTGCGGGGGTTGCTGCCGCACTTGCACGACCCCGCCACCCAGGCGTTCTTCCGCTATATGCAGGTGCCCGACGAGCACATGATCCAGACAATTCTGGGCAACCGTCCCGAACTGTTCAGCGCCGGCAAATGTTTCGCGACGCCGATGTTCACCGACCATGCCCGTCGCGCGCAGGGACGCGACACGCTGGATCGCGCCGGCTTCCGAGCGGCCGGGGGAGAGGCTTGGTTCGCACGCAAGTTCGACCCTGTTCTAGCGCCCGATATCGCCGAAGCCATCCGCGCAGGGCGCTATTATACCGACATCATCGGGCCAGGCGGTGCTTGACGTTATGCACCGGGCAGCCTTTTCTGCGGTCAACATCAGGTAGGAACATTCCATGGCGCAATTCTGGTTCGATGGTCATTGGACCGGCGATGCCCCTCGGCTGATCGGCCCGTCGGACCATGCGATGTGGCAGGCTTCGGTGGTTTTCGATGGCGGCCGCGCCATCGGCGGTTTGGCGCCGGACCTGGATTTGCACTGCCAACGCGCGGTCGCCTCGGCGCGCGCCATGGGCCTTACGCCGAACATGGCGCCAGTGGAAATTCAGCGCCTGGCGATCGAGGGCATCAAGCGATTTGCCAAGGACGCGGTGCTCTACATCAAGCCGGTGTTCTATGCGGCCGGCGGCGACATCACACTGGCATCGACCACCACGGCCTTTGTACTGCATTTGTTCGAAGCGCCACTGCCAGGGCCCGGCGGGTTTTCCGCCACTTTGTCGCCGTTTCGGCGTCCGGCCCCGGAAATGGCGCCAACCGACGCCAAAGCCGCGTGCCTCTACCCCAATTCCGGACGAGCCACGGCGGAAGCCGAACGGCGCGGCTTCAATGCTGCGGTGATGCGCGACCCGGACGATAACATCGCCGAGTTTGCCTTCGCCAATTTGTGGCTGGTAAAAAATGGTCGTGCGATCACCCCGCGCGACAACAAAACCTTCCTTGCCGGCATTACGCGCGCGCGGGTTATGCAACTGCTCAACGCGGTTGGGATTTCGGCGGTCGAGGCGACTGTAACCCCAAACGATCTACTGGATGCCGATGAAGTTTTCAGCACCGGCAATTACGGCAAGGTGGTGGCCTGCAACCGCTTTGACGCGCGGGCATTGAACGCGGGTCCGGTGTTCCAGGAGGCTCACCGTCAGTATTTCGCCTGGGCGGAGACCACACGGGTTAATTAGTGTCCGTTCGAGAAGTCTGCCGGGTAGAAACGGGTGCAGGTCCAGCAGCGGGGCTGCCACCAGCGGGGGCGGAGCAACCCAAACCGGGGCAACCTCATACCATCGCCCCCAACCCCCCTACGCCGATGGCAGCGCGATCCAGCGGTCGCCGCTGCTCGAATGGACGAGGAAAAGCAGTTTGGTGTGGCGGGTTCGGCGGGCTTCGTCGATG
>JAYTQP010000056.1:0-3225 GCA_043746675.1 Rhodospirillales bacterium
TCGGACGGGCGCAACCAGTATCCGCCGATGACCGGCGTGCCGGAATTGCGCCAGGCCGTCGCCGCCGCCAACAAACGTTTCTACGGGCTGGACGTGAACCCTGATACCGAGGTGGTGGTGACCTCCGGCGCCACCGAGGCGATTACCGCCTGCCTGATGGGGCTGCTGAACCAAGGCGATGAGGTGGTGCTGATCGAACCGCTCTACGACACCTACCTCCCAGTGGTCCGCCTGCTCGGCGCCATCCCGGTGCTGGTGCGGCTAACCCCGCCGGACTGGAAACTGCCACGCGCGCAACTCGCCGCCGCGTTCGGGCCGAAAACCAAGGCGGTCCTGCTCAATTCGCCGATGAACCCGGCCGGCAAAGTGTTCGACCACGACGAACTCGCCTTCCTCGCCGGCCTGATCCAGCGGCACGACGCCTACGCGGTCTGCGACGAGGTCTACGAGCATCTTGTGCTCGATGGTCTCAGCCATATTCCGCTGATGACCCTTCCGGGCATGCGGGATCGCTGCCTGCGGATCGGCTCGGCCGGCAAAACCTTCGCCCTGACCGGCTGGAAAATCGGCTACATCACCGCCTGCCCGGCGCTCGCCAGCGTGGCCACCAAGGCGCACCAGAACCTCACCTTCACCACCCCGCCGAACCTGCAACGCGCGGTCGCGATCGGGCTGGCGAAGGATGATGCCTATTTCGCTGGCCTTGCCGCCGACCTGCAACGCAAGCGCGACATCATGGCCGAAGGATTGGCACGCATCGGCTTCGCGGTTCTGCCGACCCACGGCAGCTATTTCATTTCCGCCGATTTCCGCCCGCTCGGCTTCAACGGCGATGATGTCGCCTTCTGCCGCTATATCACCGAACAGGCGAAAGTAACCGCCATCCCCGTCACCGCGTTCTATGAAGGCGAAGGGCCAAAATATTTCGCCCGCTTCGCCTTCTGCAAGCGCGACGAAGTGCTGCACGAAGCGCTCGCCCGCATGGCACTTCTGTTCGGGAAGAATTTGACGTGACCCCGCAGTTTGGCCTACACCGCGCGCTCACTGGAAGTCGGGGGCACCCTCGATGGCGGATGTAGCTCAGTTGGTAGAGCGCCAGGTTGTGGTCTTGGATGTCGCGGGTTCGAGCCCCGTCGTTCGCCCCAGTGCTTTCACTCTGAAGAGTGGAAATTTCCAGATGCTTGCGGTTGACGTCGCGTGCTGACGGTGGCGATCGCCGGGCTGGGCGCGATCGGCCTGCCGCTGGCGCGCGCCCTCGATGCCGGCGTCGATGGGCTGCGGCTGATCGCGGTGGCGGCGCGCGACCACGATGCAGCACGCGCGCGCCTGGCCGGATTTCGAGCCATGCCCGCCCTTGTCGCGCTCTCCGCCCTCGCCGAGGCCGACATCGTGGTCGAAGCCGCGCCGGCCGCGATTTTTGAACAAATCGCGATGCCGGCGCTGGCCGCCGGGCGCATTTTCGTGCCCTCCTCGGTTGGCGCACTGCTGCCGCGCATGCATCTGGTGGACCTCGCCCGCACCCACGGCGCCCGCATCATCGTGCCAACCGGCGCGCTGCTCGGGCTGGACGCAGTGCGCGCCTGCGCCGAAGGCACCGTCGCCAGCGCCACCATCGAAAGCCGCAAGCACCCGCGCGGCTGGGCCGGCGCGCCCTATCTGGTCGCAAACAGCATCGATATGTCCGCCGTTACCGAACCGACCCTGATCTTTCAGGGCAACGCCTTGGACGCCGCCGCCGGCTTTCCCGCCAACGTCAACGTCGCCGCCGCCCTGGCGCTGGCCGGCATCGGGCCGCAGCGCACCACCGTCCGGCTCTGGGCGGACCCGTCAGTCGATCGCAACATCCACACCATCACGGTCGAAGCCGAAGCGGCGCGACTGACGATGACGGTCGAAAACGTGCCGTCCGACGGCAACCCGCGCACCGGCAAGCTCACCCCGCTATCGGTGCTGGCATGCCTGCGCGGGCTTACCAGCACCCTGAAAGTCGGCAGCTAAAACATACGCCCGAAGCGAAAGCCCCAACATGGACCCGATCCTGTTCATCGACCCGCCCGCCCAAGGCGCCGCCCGCCCGTTCAGCCGCGCCACCCGCGCCGGCGCGATGATTTTCGTATCCGGCCATTCCGCCCCGCACGATCCGGCGCGCGGCATTTACCGCGGCGCCACCGCGCAAGACGAAGTGCGCAACGCGCTCGCCTTCATCCGCACTGTTCTGGCCGAAGCCGGCAGCAGTCTGGAGCGCGTGGTGCAGATCACCATGCTGATCACCGACCTCGCCGACTACGCCGCCTGCAACGAAGAATACGTGAAGCACTTTCCCAACGGCCTACCCGCCCGCCACACCGCCCGCTTCGGGGTGCCAACCGAAGCCCGCGTCGGCTTCGCCTGCATCGCGCTGGCGCGCTAAATCCTGCATCGCGCTGGCGCGCTAAATCTCGATCCGCTTTCGTTGCGGCAGAGGCATAGTTAGGGCTGATGCGCGTATTCCGCTTGCTCCATGGCGCGGGGCGTGCATGCTGCGTTTCAGTAATAGTGCGGTGCAGCGTCGCCGCCGTAACGGGAGTCTGATACTATGAATCGTCGCGCTGTACTGCTGTCCGCCGGGGCCACCGTGGTGACCGGGGCGATGTCCGGCCGCATCGCCCGGGCGGCCGAGGATGTGGTGATCGGGGTTGTCTATCCGCTGACCGGCAATGGCGCGGCGGTCGGGCTGGATGCCAAGGCTGCCTACGAGGTCGCCGCCGACATCATCAACGGCACCCATGCGCCGATCCCGGTTTTGATGGGCGGTGGCGGCGGGCTGGCCAAGCTTGGTGGTGCTAAGATCAAGCTGGTGTTCGCCGACAGCCAGATGGACCCGCAAAAGGCGCGGACCGAGGCCGAACGGCTGATCACCCAGGAAAAGGCGGTTGCCATCGTCGGCAGCTACACCTCGGCCACCGGCGCCACCATCAGCCAGATCACAGAGCGGTATGAGGTGCCCTACCTCGCCGCCGACAATTCTTCGCCCAGCCTGAACCAGCGCGGCCTGAAATGGTTTTTCCGCACCAGCCCGCATGATGAGATGTTCACCCAGGGCATGTTCGATTTTTTCGCCGATATCGGCGCCAAAACCGGGCGCAAGGCGAAAACCGTCGCGCTGTTCTATGAGGATTCGATCTTCGGCACCGACAGCTCCAGCGTGCAGCGCAAGCTGGCCGCCGCCGCCGGGATGACCGTGGT
>JAYTQP010000057.1:0-6443 GCA_043746675.1 Rhodospirillales bacterium
CGGCCCAGCCCGCAGCCGGCTTCCAGCACCCGATCACCGGGCCGCAGCCGCAGCATTTCGATCGAACGCCGCGCCATCGTGCCGATCAGCGCGCCGAGCACGTCGCGATAGCGCATCGTCGCCGCCGGATCGCGGTCCAGCATCGCCCAGTTATTTCCCGGTTGCTCCGACATTCATGCGCCCCCAACCGCCATCCGGCGCGTGTGCCGCGCGCCGCTCAGCGCCATCGCCGATGTTACCAGCATGAAGCCGACCGACAGCAGGAACACCAGCAGCGGTGCGCCCTGGTCCAGCACCCAGCCGAACAGCAGCGGCCCGACGGTGCCGCCAATATTGAAGCCGGTCGATACGATCCCGAACACCCGGCCCTCCGCCCCCGGCGGGGCGGCGGCGCGCACCATCATGTCGCGCGACGGCATGATCATGCCAGATAGGAACCCGGCCGCCCCCATCGCCAGCACCAAAGCCGCCGGCCCCAGCCGCACCATGCCCACCAGCAGCACCAGCAAGGCGGTGGCGCCGAAGCCGATCGCCGCCACGTCGCTGTGGCGGGTGGTTTTGTCGGCGATGAAGCCGCCGGTCAGCACCCCGAAGGCGGATGCGAACATCAGTGCGGACAATGCCGTATTGCCCAGCGCGGTCGGCGTGCCGAACCGATCCAGCAGCGCCACCACCGAGAAATTCTGCAAGCCGCCCATCGACAGCGCCAGCAAAGTAAAGAAGACGATCAGCCCGATCACCTTCGGCGTCACCAGCCCGCCTTGCGCGGTTGCCCGCACGCTGGAAACCGCGCGCGGCGCCCGCGCCGGCAAAAACAGCACCGGAATGGCCGCCGCCACCCCCAACAGGCCGGACACCAGCAGCGCGGTGCGGAGATCGGCGAACGCCACCAGCGCCAGCAGCACGCCGGGCGCGATGGCGCCGCCGAGATAGCCGGCGAAGGTATGGATCGAAAACGCCCGCCCCATCCGGCTTTCACCGATTCTGGCCGACAGCACGGCGTAGTCGCCGGGGTGATAGACCGTGTTGGCGAAGCCGGCCGCGGTCGCCCCGGCCAGCAGCATCGGATAATTCGGCCAAGCGGCCATGGCGATGAACGCCGCCGCCCCCAGCAGCAGCCCGCCTGTTAGCACGAACTTGGCGCCGTAGCGATCGACGGCAAACCCGGTTGGCGTCTGCCCGAGCACGGAGGCGATATTGAACAAGGTCAATGCCCAGGCGAGCTCGACATAGCCAACGCCAAGCTGCGCCTTCAGCAGCGGAAACAACGGCGGTAGCACCAGGATATGGAAATGGCTGACCAGATGCGCCCCGCAGATTTTCGCCAGGGTGCGCAGTTCGGCCGGCAGGAAGGCGTTCGCCATGGCGGGTTGGTCCCAGATTCTTCGGGCCAGTTTAGGCGGCTGCAACCCATTCGACCACTGGCGGCGCCCGGAACGCGAAGCGCAGCAGATGTCGCGCAATCACATCCTCCAGCCGCGCCAACGCCGCGGCGCTGGCGGCGGTCGCGCTGGGAAAATTTCCAATGGTGGTAAATTTTCGTTCATCCCGGCATCCTGTCGTCCGAACATCGCAGGGGCAATACTGCGGTAAAAAAGGGAATGCCGCGACATGGATACCATCGAGGCTGACTACGTCGTCGTCGGCGCCGGTTCGGCCGGCTGCGTGCTGGCCGCCCGGCTGAGCGAGGACCCGAATTGCCGCGTGGTGCTGCTGGAAGCCGGCGGGCCGGACCGCAATCTGTGGATCCATATTCCGATCGGCTACGGCAAAACCCTGGTCAATCCGGATGTGAACTGGATGTATGAAACCGAGCCGGAAGCCAGCGTCAACGGAAGGCGGGTGTTCTGGCCGCGCGGCAAGGTGCTGGGCGGGTCGTCGTCGATCAACGGGCTGCTGTATGTGCGCGGCCAGGCGGAGGATTACGACCACTGGCGCCAGCTCGGCAACGCCGGCTGGGCGTATGACGACGTGCTGCCTTATTTCAAGCGCTCCGAAGGCCGCCTCGGCGGCGATCCGTCCGGCCTGCATGGGCGCGATGGGGCGTTGACGGTGACCGATTTCACCAATCCCAATCCGCTGGCGCAGGCCTATCTGGAAGCCGCCCAGCAGGCCGGCATGCCCTTCAACGCGGATTACAACGGCGCCAGCCAGGACGGCGTGTGCTGGTACCAGAGCACGGTTCGCAATGGTCGCCGCTGTTCGGCGGCGGTTGCGTTTCTGCGCCCGGCGATGAAGCGGAAGAATTTGCAGGTGATCACCCACGCCCATGCCGAGCGGGTGCTGCTGGCCGGGCGGCGGGCGGTCGGCGTGGCGTTCCGCCACCACGGCCAGAGTGCCACCGTGCGCGCCCGACGGGAAGTGATCTTGTGCGGCGGCGCAATCAATTCGCCGCAGTTGCTGATGCTGTCAGGCATCGGCCCGGCGGCGCATTTGCAGGATCGCGGCATCGAGCCGCTGCATGATCTGCCCGGCGTCGGCCAGAATCTGCAAGACCATTTCAATATCCGCATGGTCTATAAATGCACCCAGCCGCTGACGATCAACGACATCATGATGTCGCCAACCCGCATGGCGGCGATGGGGCTGCAATATCTGCTGTTCCGCACCGGCGCGCTCACCGCCAGCGCCGGTCAGGTGGGGATTTTCACCCGCACCAGGCCCGACCTGCCGACGCCTGACGTGCAATTCCACTTCATCGGGTTTTCCGCCGACCGTCCGGCCGAGGGGCTGCATAAATTCTCCGGCTTCACCCAGCATGTTTGCCAGATGCGTCCAGAAAGCCGTGGCGAGATCGCGCTGAAATCGTCCGACCCGATGGCCGCGCCGGCGATCCGACCGAACTATCTGGCAACCGAGTTGGATCGCGCAACCATGCTCGCCGGCCTGAAAATCGGCCGCCGCATCGCCGACCAGCCAGCTATGCTGCCGATGATCGAGAGCGAATATCTGCCGGGTGCGGAGATCACCAGCGACAGCGACCTGATGACCTACATTCGCAACTACGGCGCCACCGTCTATCAACCCGTCGGCACCGCCAAGATGGGGCGGGACGAAATGGCCGTTGTGGACGACCAGTTGCGGGTCCATGGCATCAACGGCCTGCGGGTGGCCGATGCCTCGATCATGCCAACCCTGGTGTCCGGCAACACCAACGCCGCCTGCATCATGATCGGCGAAAAATGCGCCGATCTGTTGCGCGGGCAAATCCTGCAACGGGCGGCGTGATGCTTGACCATTGCACCAGGGGCATCCCCGGCCTGCTGGCGCCGCTGCCGATGCCGCCAGCCCAGCGCGTGGTCGGCTTCACCGACCAGCATTGCCACATGCTGGTGCCGGAAAATTCACCCTTCCAGGTCGGCGACATGGTCAGCTTCGGGGTGTCGCACCCCTGCCTGACCTTCGCAAATGGCAATTGCTGATGCTGGTCGATGATGGCTACAACGTGGTCTCGGCGGTGCGGACGTATTTTTAGCGCCAGCCGGGGGCGGGGACTTTCTTCACCCGCTCGTTAACATCTTCCAACGCGGTCACCACGCCGTCCCAGACATCGTCGATCAGATCGCGGTTGGCCATCGCCCAGGCCGATACGCGCTCGAAATCGCGCTGGTACAGCCCGCCGCTGATCTGCACCACGATCGGCTCTAGCGCTAGTTGGGTAACGTTGTCGGCATCGTAACGATAGCCGGGGGTGACCTCGATCACCAGATCGTCCTGGCCGTTGCCTTTGCGCAGCCAGATCACCTGCGACAGGCCGGTCAGTTGGGTTTTCAGCCCGATCGCGCCGCCGCCGCCGCGCACGCTGGGTTCGGATGGCGGCGGGGCGCGTTCGACTACCGGTGGCCGTTCGACATGGATCGGTCGTGGCTCTGCCGGGCGGCGTTCCGGCGCCGGGGCGGCGGCAATCGGCGCCGGCTGCGGGCGCGGCTTCAACACCATTTCCTCGGTCGCACGGCTGTCGGTGCGGGGCGGTGCGGCGGGTTCCGCCGGCGTTGGCGTTGGCGGGGCGGGTTGCGGGCGCACGCGGGGCAGCGATTGGCGCACCTGCACGCCGGTTTCGCCGACGATCAGCGACAGATCGGGACACACGGCGGAAACCTCGCGCAGCGCATCTTCATACAGCGGGCGGAAATCGGCTTCCGCCTGGCCCGGCGCGCCGAAGGTGGCAACCAGGGCTTCCCAGTCGGTCATCGGCAGCGGCACCTCGGCCCCGGCAATCGCGCCCTGCGCCAGCATATGCGCGACCCAGCAATAGGCATCCAGCGCCAGCGGCTTGTCGGACAGCTTGCCCACCACGACGCGATCGACCGCGACATGATTTTGTTCCAGGCTGGCCAGAAACCGCGTCCCGAGCCGGATGCTGCCACGCCATTCGCTGGTTTGCGCCCGCGGCCGGCCGCGCGCATCGAACAGGCTCAGGGCAGCGCCGCCACCAAAACCAATGGCAACCTTGGCGTTGAACAGCCGGTCGCATTCGGTGGCAACCGCATCCATATCCGCCGCAGTCGCGCCAAGGCGGGTGGCGAGTGTCGCCAGATCGGGCGCCAGATCAACCAAAGTGGAGGCATCGCGCAACGCCGTGTCGCAGATATACATCAGCAGCCGGCGCAACCAGCGGCCGGACGGCAGCGGCAAATCCGCCGACGCGATCAACGAAATTTCGGCTTCCGGCACCACCCGGCGCCAATTCGTGGCCTCCGGCGCCATCGGCAGGCCGGTCAGGCTTAAAGCCGTGTGGATCGAAAGAGTGCCATCGGCGGTAGATGGCGACGCATCCGCCGTCGTGAGACGCGGGTCGGAAATATTATTCATACAAATCAGGACCTGAGTATAGGACTGGATAGGACAAGCGAACCGATGGGCCGATGGTCGGAGTCGCCCAATGCCGATTGACCTTGTTGCGATAGCCGCAATGCAGCCGCGCAGCAAGCCCCGCGGTTACGCCGGCTTGCGAAAAAACACCCGATGCAAGCCGGCCTGGGTTGCGCGCCCGGTTTCCTGCCAGCCCAGGCGCTTATACAGCGCGATGTTTTCGACCATCGTTTCGTGGGTATAGAGCCGCAATTCGGCATAGCCGCGCTGGCGGGCAGCGGCATCGGCGAACTGCAACAGCGCCCGCCCGACCCCGCTGCCCTGGGCGGCCGGATCGACCGCGATATTATCCAGCAGCAGATGATCGGGCTGATCGCGCAAAACCAGCACGCCCATGGCCGGATCGCCGGCCAGCCAAACCTGCCCGGCCTCCACCAAGGCGGCATAATCGTCGCGCATCGGCCCCGGCAGTTGGCCGCCCATGCGCGTAACGTAGCCGCCATAGGCAACCGCCACGATTGCGCCGATCCGCGCCACATCCGCCGCAACTGCCAGCCTGATCATGTATTCCTGCCTGATCATGTCGGCCCCCTTCCGTCCTTGCGCGTAATCCGCCACCATTGCCGCAACGCCAATGGAGGGAAACTGTCATGTTTGATGCCCATCATGTTTGATGAAAGCACGCGCTACCCGGACCCGCGCGTCGTCATCATGGACCCGAGTTTCCTGAAATACCGCATCTTCCAGGCCTCCGTCGAGCATCTCGCCGGCGGCTGCCGCTGGTCCGAAGGCCCGGTCTGGTTCGGCGAACATCGCTGCCTGCTATGGTCGGACATTCCCAACAATCGGATCATGCGCTGGGATGAAGAAACCGGTGCCGTCAGCATTTTCCGCAAGCCGTCCAACAACGCCAACGGCAACACCCGCGACCGCCAGGGCCGCCTGGTCACCTGCGAGCATGACAGCCGCCGGGTAACCCGCACCGAATATGACGGTGCGATCACCGTGCTGGCCGATCGCTACGATGGCAAAAAGCTGAATTCGCCGAACGACGTGGTGGTGAGCCGCGACGGCGCGGTCTGGTTCACCGATCCGACCTTCGGCATTCTGGGCAACTATGAAGGCCACGTTGATGCCTCCGAACTGCCGATGGCGGTCTACCGGATCGACCCGTCCGGCGGCATCGCGCTGGTTGCCGACACGGTGGCCGGCCCGAACGGGCTGGCGTTCTCGCCCGATGAACGCATTCTCTACGTCGTCGCCTCGCGCGCCGAACCGACCCGGCAAATTCACGCCTTCGATGTCGTCGGCGGCAAATCGCTGGCCAGCCAGCGCGTTTTCATCGACGCCGCCGGCGGCACGCCGGACGGGTTTCGCCTCGATACCGACGGCAATTTGTGGTGCGGCTGGGGCATGGGCAGCGAGGAACTAGACGGCGTGCGCATCTTCAACGCCGCCGGCGCGCCGATCGGTCATATAAGCCTGCCCGAACGCGCCGCCAATGTGTGCTGGGGCGGGCGCTACCGCAACCGCCTGTTCATGGCCGCCAGCCACGGGCTCTATGCGCTCTACACCAACGCGCAGGGCATCGCCGGGGCCTAAGCCTGACGTGACACTGATTTTTTGAGGGA